>CAZFKF010000122.1:0-9344 GCA_964518805.1 uncultured Planctomycetaceae bacterium
CCGTTCGTCGCGGAGACACGAGCATGAAGGTCACGCTGACTACGGCCAAGCCGCAAGCCGGCCTGGTGAAATCGCGGGGGCCGGTGTGGGATACGTTGGGCCTGGAACTGAAACCCATCCCGACCGATGAATTCCAGCAGCACTATCGCACCCAGTACCGAGGCGGCCTGACCATTGCATCGGTACGCCCCCAGAGCCCGGCGGCCGAACAAGGCTTGCACAAGGGCGACGTGCTCGTGGGATTGCATGTCTGGGAAACCGTCACCCAGGAGCACGTCGGTTACGTACTCTCGCGGCCCGATTTCGCGAGTTTCAACCCCTTGCGGTTCATCATCCTCCGCGGCAAGGACTCGTTCTACGGATACCTCCCGGTGAGCATGGTGCCGACCAAGCGCGAGTAGATGCCGGCGATCGACAGTCCGCAGGATGGCCTTTCCCGGCCGTCCTTTCGGCGACGGGCGGGAAAGGTCGCTCTGCGGCAGCCGCAATGCCTTCCCCGCGGGCACGGCTTATTCTATCTTGGTGCGTATGGAAGCCGACCTGATCGCCCATCTTCGCACCCGCATTGGCCCCCATCCGGCCGTTTCCTTGGGCATCGGCGACGACGCAGCCGTGCTCAACCTGAGGGACACCGGCCAATGCGTCATGACGGTGGACATGCTGATGGACGGCGTGGACTTCGAATTGGCCGAGGTCGATCCGCGTCGCGTCGGTCGCAAGGCTTTGGCAGTCAACCTCAGCGATCTGGCGGCCATGGCGGCCCGGCCGCTGGCCGGAGTCGTTGCCCTGGCCCTCCCGCAATCCGGCGGAAAGGCTTTGGCCACGGCCATCTACGACGGTCTGCTGCCGCTGGCCGAGCAATACTGCCTGGCCATTGCCGGCGGCGACACCAACAGTTGGGACGGCCCGCTGGCGATCAGCATCACGCTTTTGGGAACTCTGACTGAACACGGCCCGCTGCGCCGCGGCGGGGCAGAACCGGGCGACCGGATTGTGGTCACCGGGGCCTTTGGTGGGAGTATCCTGGGCCGCCACCTGGACTTCGAGCCCCGGGTGGCCGAGGCCCTGCGCCTTGCCGACCGCTACCGCCTGCACGCCGGGATCGACGCCAGCGATGGCCTCTCAATCGACTTGGCCCACCTTTGCGAAGAAAGCCAGTGCGGCGCCGTGCTCGATCTGCGGGCGGTGCCGATCGCCGACGACGCGCGACGCCTGGCCAAGAAGCTGGCCAACGGCTCCACGTCGCTCGACCACGCGCTGGGCGACGGCGAGGATTTCGAGTTGATCCTCGCCGTGCCGCCCGACGAAGCCGAACGGATGATCGCCGAGCAGCCGCTTGCCGTCCCGCTGACCATGATCGGCGAGTTCATCGGCCAGCCCGGCCTGTGGCAGACCAACGCCGCTGGCCAACGATTGCCGCTTGAGCCGCGAGGTTATCAGCACCACTTCACATGAAAAGCGACGCCGCATTCTTGATGGGTTCTGGACGCATGAAGCGGGGAGTCTCCAAGCGTGGCTTGCCGCACCGGCTCCCCGTCCTGCGTGTCGGAATCCGTCCGGAGTCCTGTTCATCCAGTCTGTGCGACTTCTGATGGCTCCTCTCATCTACGACGCGTCCGACGAACGCCACACCGCCGCCCTTGGCGCGGCCCTGGCTGACGTACTTCCCAACGGGGCGGTGGTGGCCCTGTGCGGCACCCTGGGGGCCGGCAAAACACAACTCGTGCAGGCCATTGCCGAGGCATCCGGGATCGATCGCCGCGAGGTGACCAGCCCCACGTTCGTCCTTGCCCAGGAGTATTACGGCCGGCGCACGATCTATCATCTCGATGCCTATCGTTTCACCCAGCCCGAAGAATTCCTCGAACTTGGGCCCGAGGAGTATTACCAGTCGGGAGGGTTGGTGTTCATCGAGTGGGCCGACCGGGTCGAGGACTTCCTCCCCGTGGATTACCTGGAGATTCGCATCGAAGTCACCGGCGACACGTCCCGCCGCTTCGAGTGCATCGCCCATGGCACGCGTTATGTCGAAACCGTCGATCGCTTGGCGGCAAAGCTGGCCGACCTTGCGTAAGATCGTGGAATGGGTCTCCAGCCCCGCCGAAAGGAACACGGACGGGTTGGAAACCCATCCTACGCCGATGCGGCGCGTCACACCTCGTCCGGCACGCCGTAGTCCTTGCGGTAGTACGGCTTGAGCATCTGGTTGGCGGCCGGGTTGTCGAGGAATGTCTCGGTCTTGGCGTCGATTGCCAGTCGCTGGTTGCCCGTGCGATAGGCCACGTTGCCGAAGTGCTCCAGGCAGGCGCTCAGATGGCCCTGCTCGATATCGCCGTTGGGCTTGCGGCGGGTGCGGACGCAATCGATGAAGTCGGGCAGGTGCCACTTGTCGGGATGGTGGCCCTTGTCCTCGGCCACCTTTTTGCCGTCGCCTTCGAACACCTGCCAGCCCGCCCCGTGCCGCCCCAGGTACATCATCCGCTTCGTGCCGAAGATCTCGATCCGGTCGGCGTTCTGCGGCCAGTAGGGGAACTTCTTCCCATAGCGGACTTCGCCCGGCGACTTGATGTTGTAGGGCGTGAAGCCCGTGTTGAGGAAGCTCACGGCCAGCTTGTCGAACTGGTACGAGACGATCTGCACGTCGGGCATTTCGCCGCCGTCGTTGAACTGGAATCGGCCGCCAATGCACTGCACGACGCTCGGGTGCGGGGGATCGCCGAGCACGATCCGCGTCAGGTCCAGCGTGTGGATCGCGTCCGAAGCGTTGCCGCCCGAAAAGTCCCAGTAGCCGTACCAGTTGCGATGCACGTCCTTGTTGTACGGCCGCTCGCGCGCCGGGCCGAGCCAGAGGTCCCAATCGAGCCCGGACGGCGCGGGGCTGTCGGGCACGCGTTGCCGCGGGTACGCGCCCACCACGCCACCCAGCATCCCGTAGATCGTCACGTAAAGCACCTTGCCCAGCCCGCCCTTCTGGATGTAGTCCCGGGCGGAAAAGGCGTACGGGGCACTACGGTTCTGAAACCCGGCCTGCACGATCCGCTGGTACTTGCGAGCCGCCTCGGTCATCTTGCGCCCTTCCCAGACCGAGAGCGAGATGTTCTTCTCCACGTACACGTCCTTGCCCGCCTGGCAGGCCCGGATCGTGGCCGGCGCGTGCCACTGTTCGGGCGTGGCCACCACCACGCCGTGCACGTCCTTGTCGTCGAACACCTTGCGCATGTCGGCGACGCATGCGGGCGCGGAGTGCTGGATCTTCTCGATCTGCTTAACCGCGCTGCGGCCGCGGGCCTCCTCCGGGTCGCAGACGACTTTGACCGCCACGTCGGGAATCTGGAGCATCTTCAGAATCACGTCCATCCCGCGTCCGCCGGCGCCGATGATCGCCAGGACCACCTTGTTGCCGGGGGCCCCGGCCTGCACCGCCGGCAAGCCGATCTGCAAGGCGGCCGTTCCCAACGCGACGCCGCCCACCGAGGAACCCAAGAAGCGCCTCCGAGAAATCTTCGACATGGCACGACTCCCTTGGTCACGGACACAGCCCCATGGAATTCCGCCCATGGTCTAGCTCGTCCGCCGGCCCATGTCAACTCCTCGCCGACCCGGGGGCCGCCACGAGTCATGAACTGCCGCACGGGCCTCCTGAGGAGATCATTCTGCATTCAGTATTCACCATTCAGTACTCGCCGTTCATACCTTATGATCAACGGCCCGCATCACGCCGCGCCGGCGAGCCATTGCGAGAGGCGTTCGCCGGCCATGTCGCGGTGGATGCGGTACATGATCGCGTGCTTCAGGCCGGGGATCTTGCGCCACACGAATTGCAGGCTCGCCTTGTAGCGGAAGTCGTGGCCCGAGATTCGCCGGGCCACCTCGCGCCAATCGTCGCCGTGCAAGAAGGGGAGGGTGCTCGGATCGGCGATGGCCCGGGCCGCCACCAGGAAACTGTCGCGGTGGAACTCGCGCACGGCAACCGCGGCGAATCCGGCCCGCTGCATCGCCAGGCACAGCGTCCGTGGCGAGAAATAGTAGTTGTGCGGCACGCTGAACAGCCGGCCGTAACCCACCTTGGGCCGGAAGATGTTGGGCGTTTCGAGCACCAGCAGACCGTCGGGCCTGAGCAAGCGGCGCATCTGCTCCATGGCCTCGATCGGCTCGAAGAAGTGCTCGATGACGTGCGTGGCCACGATCGCGTCGAATTGGCCGTCGGCAAAGCAGGCCGTCTCGAAGGGCGAGACCACCACGGGAATCCCGTAAGCTTGCTCGATGAACCGCGCCCCCTCGGGGTCCAGGTCGACGCCCGTGGGCTTCGCCCCAAATTCTTTGAGCGTGCGCACCAGCGCTCCATCGCCGCAGCCGATGTCCAACACGCGTTCGTTGCGTTTCAGGTGCGGCCCGGTGAATTCCAGGAATCGTCGCGCCTTGCGAAGCTCGCGCTCGTGAGCCCGTTGGATTGGCCGGCCGGACCGCACCGGACGATGCAGTGCGCGGGGACACGTCGAGACCGCCTCCTTCTCCACGTCGGTGTACATCGGGTCGATGAACACCAGCCCGCACGACTTGCAGATCACCGGGCGCAGCGGCAGCCTGGCCTGCCCCTCGTAGGCAATGGCATGATGGTCGCGTTTGGCACAAATCGGACAACAGCGATCGACCGGCATTCGGAATTCCTTTTCTTCGTGCGAGCGCCCACTCGTCCCATGCCTCCCGTTGCATCGCCAGGTTTCGGCGACACGATGGCCCGCTGGTCGCTTTCACGGCGCGCACCCTTACTTATGCACAGGTCATAGCCGATTTCGCGAAACGCGTCTCCCCCAGATCAAGGGGGGGGGCGTCGGCAGTCTGCTTCCAGCAACTCCACAGAGGGCGCGCCAAAGAGCTCTGATTTACCGAATCGGTAGTTCTCTCGGGTGGAGTGACGTCACGCCTTGGTCTCGCTCAGGGCGTGAAGGAGCTGCAACATGCCGACGCTGCGCGACGGCATGCCACACCGCGCTGGGCGCGGGTCTCCCAACCCCGCCCTGGTCCTGACCGCTAGGTCTCCGCACATGCTGCCGCTCAACGCTGACTCATGCGCTGAAAGACCTTACGGTCGCTCCTTTCGGCGGGACCGGCTGCCCCGCACCGAGCGCGAGGAGGCGTCTTCTCCCCGCTTGGCTGCAGACGTCTTCCTTTGCCGGGTGGTGCTTCGACTGGTTTTTTGGGTATCCGCAGGCGCGGCTTGGCCGGGGTGTTTGCGCCGGCCCACGAGGCGGAAATCGAGTTCTCGCCTTTCCAGATCGACCCGGGCCACGGCCACGCGCACCAGATCGCCCAACCGGAACGTGTTGCCCGAACGATTGCCGGCCAGCGTATGCGTGGCGCGATCGAAGCGGTAATAGTCGTCCACCAGCGAGTCGACGCGGATCAGCCCTTCGGCCGGGAGTTTCACGCCTTGGGCGAACAACCCAAAGGCCTCCACGCCGGTGACGAGCGCATCCATTTCCTCGCCGATCCGCTGGCTGAGATAGGCCAGCAGCTTGAGCTTGGTGAGTTCGCGTTCGGCGGCCTCGGCCCGCTGCTCCCGTTCCGAACAGTGCTCGCCCAAGACCACGAGTTCGTCGAAGGTACCTCGCGGTTTTGCCTCGGCGATCACGGCGTCGACCAGCCGGTGAATGGTCAAATCGGGATAGCGCCGGATGGGTGAGGTGAAGTGGCAATAGCACTCGCTGGCCAGGGCGAAGTGGCCCTCCTCCTTCGGGCTGTACACGGCCCGGGGCATCGAACGCAGCAAGGCATAGTTCACCGCGTGCTGCTCGGGCCGGCCGGCCACGCTGTTCAGAAGACGCTGCAACCCGGGCCGGCCTTCCAAGTCGCGGCTCGGCAGGCCCAATTCGGCGACGAACACGGCCAGGTCGCGCAGCTTGCGCGGCACCGGGCCCGGATGAATCCGCCGTAGAAAATGGATTCCCCGCTCGTGGAGCATCTCGGCCACGGCTTCGTTGGCGGCCACCATGAACTCCTCGATCATCTGGTGGCTCTCGGTGTTCTCCTGCACCTGGGCCCCGGACACCTGTCCCTCCTTGTCCAGCAGGACCTTGACCTCCGGCATGGTCAATTCCAAGGCCCCCCGGGCCATGCGGCGGCGTCTGAGGATCGCCGCTAGTTCCCGCATCCGGCTCAACAGGTCGCACACGTCGGCCCCCAGCTTGCGCCGCCATCGCTCGGGTGCTTGGAGGAACTCGTCGACCTGCTCGTAATTGAGCCGCTTCCGGCTGCGGATTGCCGTGCGGCGCCACTGGCTGTGCGCGCGGAGCCCTTCGGGCGTGAAATCGATGTAGACCGACTTCGTGTAGCGGACCTTGTCGGGCTGGAGGCTGGCCAGGCCGTTGGAGATCAGTTCCGGCAGCATGGGGATCACGCGGTCGGGCAGGTAGACGCTGGTGGCCCGATCGCGGGCCTCGCGATCCAGGGCCGACTTGGGCCGTACGAAATGGGCCACGTCGGCGATGTGCACGCCCAGGCGCCAGTTCCCGTCCTCCGTGCGCACGAGCGAAATGGCGTCGTCGAAATCCCGCGCGTCCGCCGGGTCGATGGTGAGGATCATCTCGCCCGTGGCGTCGAAGCGGTCCGGCGGAACCGATTCGTCGAACGCCTCGGCCTGCTGCCGTGCGTCTTCCAACGCGTCCTCGGCGAATTCCTCGACGAGATTGAATTCGCGGAGGATCGACAGGGTATCGACGCCCGGCTTGCCGCGCGGGCCGAGCACTTCGACGATCACCCCTTCGCCGCGGTGCAACTGCGACGGAAAGCGGATCATCTCGACCACGACCTTGTCGTTGACGTCGACGTTGTGGGCCCCCGGATCGCCCACGGAGATCGGCTTAGTAAACAGCGGCCCGTCCACCTGCACCTGGCCGGCGCCGCGGTACTCGAAGTAGGTGCCCACGAAGCGGTGCGTCTGCCGCTCGACGACTTCAACGATCTCGCCCCGCGGCCCGATCGACGGCCGGCCGCCCTGTTTCAACAGACGCACGGCCACGGTGTCGCCCGTGGAGGCGTCTCCCACCTTTTTCTGCGGGATGTAGATGTCGCGGACCTCGGTCTCGCCCGCGGCCGCCGCGGTGGCCGAAGGACGCACGAATCCGAAACCGCCTTCGGCCCGGCGAAACACGCCCACGATGCGGTTGCCCTTGGGCTTTCCCGGCTCGGCGGGCTGCACCAGGTGGTTCGAGCCGTACTCGAGTTCCCCCCGCCGCACCAGCCGCTTGACGGCCTTCTTGACGTCCATCCACTCGGACTTCGGGAGACCCAACTGCCGGGCAATCACGCGCGGCTTCACCGGCCGATAGACCGGCCGCTGCACGAATTCCACAATGGTGCGTTCGAGTTCAAGATCGTCCATGGGGGCTCACTTTGTTGCAGAGGAGACAACGGAAAGGGCACCGGCGTTTGACCAACACACGGCCGGTTATGCCGCATCTGGGGGTATGCCGTGAGGGTATCGGTCACATGGTCCAAGCGCGAAAGGGACATCGAGACACTTGCCCAAAGTCATTCTGCGCGATCGGTGGTCCGGTTTTCAAGCCGTAATGCAGCCATCTTTCCCCCTTGTCGGATCGTGTACAAGGGACTACTATGGCGACGAAGAACATGAGAGAGAGCCTGTGAAAGCGGCCCGCGATACACATAAGCGAGGGATCGATTCGTCAGCGAGAGCATCAGGAACGCAGTGGCAACGACACGGATCGGGCGCGACGTACGTGCGGCGTTCGCGACCGATGAGGCCGTCAACGATACGCTCCGATCGCTTCTTCATAAGGCTCCGGTCTCGGCGAGAACGCCTTGAGGAACTCCGCGTCGAGCGACCGCCGCGCCCTTCGCGAGGTCCCGGACTACTGCACTCGGTCTTGTCCGTCGGACGAGTATGCTGCAAACGCAGATCGCGCTGAATCTTGATGAGGAGGATAACATGGCCCGAGAGAGAATGGCTCTTCCCACGATCGTTGCTGTCGTCTTGGTCTTGGCGATGGTCTCCTTGCCTTATTGGTCGTTTGAATGGGCACAGTACTTCGTGAGGGTCGTCGCCGCGGTAGCCACGATCATCGTGGCATTCGTGGCCGTTCTGAAGGACACGATTCAGTTCCAGTTCTTCGGAACGCGGTTCCATTTGGAATACGATCCTGAGGACATCGACATGTTCCCCAACGGAGAAATCGCGTTCTATCATCTCACAGTCAAACAAGAACGCTCGCCGTGGCTTGACCGACTAGCGTTTCCGCGGCCGGCCACGAACTGCCGCGTCTTGCTCCAAAGGGCCGAGGGAGAACGTATAGACGACGGGGCATGGTGTCCGAGCCCAAACCCGGAACTTCAATTCCGCTGGCCTCTAGAATGGAAGGAGAACAAGCCCAGCAGCAGACCAATCGGCTACCACGAGAAGGTGACGGTCGACTTTGGTGAACTGAGCCGAACGACCAAGCGATTTACACCGAGCCTCTATCAATATCGTGACAAATTCGATGAGGAGCGCGATGGAGGTCTTTGGGGATGCGTCGGTCCGAATCAGACCGTCAGATACCACGTCCGCTTCATCTGCGACCAGTTTGCTTCTCCAAAGCCAGAGGTATTCGAGGTGTACTGGGACGGAGAGTTCCCTACAAACCGATACGACGCGGCGCAACACCTTCGGATAAAAAGACTCTGACGCGCAGTCGCGACATGCGTTTGTTCCTGGCTGGGTGGAAGACTGGCCGTTGCAGGGTTCCTCTGGAATCCCGGTTTTGTTCCGACCAACGCTGGCCCACGCGCCTATCCGTCCCGGAGGGACGTTTGACATTAGCCCAGCGATTCATCGCTGGGTGGTACAGCCTCAAACCCCTCGGCGTCCCGTAGGGACGATTGAACCAGTGGCGGAAGGTTCAAGTGTCCCTACGGGACACCGGAGGCGGTGGGAATCGATCTCCCGGCGATGAATCGCCGGGCTATTATCAACAGCCCCTCCGGGGCAAAGGGACGGAACGTGTCGAGTTGTCCTTTGTTCAGAACAGAACCGGCATCCACGAGTCTGTCGTCCTTTCACCTCCCCACGTTGTTCCCTTCTTTCCGAAGGGAACAACGCATCAATTTCGTTCAGGCGACCGGCCAGTGCGCGAGCGCGTGGTCCCAGTTCGATTCATGGCCGTCCTGAAGCATGGCGACTCCGCGTTTTTCGGCCAGTTCACGTTGAAGACGCAATTCCTCTCAGCGCTTGTGAGTCTCTCGAATACCCGTACGTTGGTCTCCGGAACCGACCGAGCTTTGCGGGCTCACGCCCACAACAGGTCGGCTCTGGAGAGCCAACCTACGAAAGGACTACCGGCCCTCAG
>CAZFKF010000123.1:0-9321 GCA_964518805.1 uncultured Planctomycetaceae bacterium
GGTGGTGCCGCCCCATCCCTTGGCCCGATGGCTTCTCCATTTGGCCTCGACTTTGTAACCTCATGGGAGCCTGCCACATCTGGATATGCAGGCGGACGATACGCGTCGGCGAAGGGGTCGAGGTCGATTTGCCAACGACCGCCATCCAATTCGCGTTGGTTGATTTCAAGAAGAACGGTGCCCCATGACAAACTCGTCCAGCGTTCCAAGAACCATGGCCCGATGGATCGCCCGATTGGCCGTCGCGCTCGGCTTTACGGCGGGCGTTGTCCTGCTGCTGCTCTGGCTCAGTGGGGCGTTCGTTCCCAAAGTGTCGGCCCTTGTGGCCGAGGACGCTGGTTCGCGGCCGCTTGCCGGACGGCAGGTGGCGACGGCCCGCGTGGTTCGGCTGCCCTTGGTCGAGTCTGCTGTGGGCACGATCCGCGCCGTTCACGAGACAGCCGTTGGCTCGAAACTCCTGGCCCGCGTCGGGGAAGGCAAGCTCAAGGCCGGCCAGAAGGGCAAGACCGGCGACGTCCTCGTCCGGCTCGACGATACGGACATACAGGCCAGGCTTCAGCAAGCCAAGGCGGCCGTGACCTCGGCCGAGGCCGTCTGCGCCCAAGCCGGGCGCGACGAGAAGCGTTGGGGCCAGTTGCTCACGTCCCGCGCCGTCAGTGAACAGGAATACGACAAGGCCGCCACCGTCTTCCGCTCCGCCGATGCGGATCTCCAACGTGCCAAAGAAACCGTAAACGAAGTCCAGGCCACTTTGGATTGGGCGACGGTCCGTTCACCCATCGAGGGTACGGTCATCGACAAGAAGGTCGACGTGGGCGACATGGTAAGCCCCGGTCAGATCCTCGTGACGCTCTTCGATCCGAAGCGGATGCAATTGGTCGCCAGCGTTCGTGAGTCGCTGACTCACCGACTTCAGGTCGGACAGAGCATCGGCGTTTATATCGAGGGGCTCCGCAAACAGTGCAGCGGCACCGTAAGCGAGATCGTGCCCGAGGCGCAATCCTCCAGTCGCGCCTTTCAGGTGAAGGTAACCGGCCCCTGCCCCACCGGAATCTACTCGGGCATGTTCGGTCGGATCCTGATCCCGCTGGAAGAGGAGGAAGTTCTCCTCATTCCGCCTCAGGCGGTGCGAAAGGTCGGGCAACTGGAATTGGTGGATGTGGTGGACGACGGCCGGGCCGTAACGCGGGCAATCCGCACCGGCCGCAACCTGGAAGATGGCGTCGAGGTGCTTTCGGGGCTTCGCGAAGGCGAGAAGGTGCTCCTGCCTGCGACGTCGGCCGGGGACGCCCCAGAAGAACGCGGCTAGGTCCGCCGAAGACTTGGTTCTCTAGGGAACGCCCTCCGCGGCGTTCCGAGGAGTGCGATAGCGGCCTCCACGCCCATTCGCGGAGCGCCACGGAGGGCGATTCCTTCATCGTGGCGACGCACAACATCAGCTCGCTGGCTCGCAACGGAGCAGGAAGAACATTATGACTGGGCATTCCAGCATACCGGCAGGCGAAGAGCACGGCTTCACGAATCGGATCGTGAAGATCTTTTTGGAGTCGAACCTCTCGCTCATCTTGATCTTGCTGGCCACCGTTGTCGGCCTGGCCGCTCTTGGATTGACGCCGCGCGAGGAAGACCCGCAGATCGTCGTCCCGCTAGCCGACGTGTACGTCAACTTCCCAGGCCATTCCGCGGCCGAGGTCGAACAACTCGTTACCACGCCCCTGGAAAAGATCCTCTATCAGATCGACGGCGTCGAATATGTGTATTCGATGAGCCGCGAAGACCAGGCGATCATCACGGTTCGATACTACGTCGGCGAGGACCGCGAGAGGAGCCTGGTCAAACTTCAGAAGAAGCTCGACGAGAACCTCGACATCGTGCCGCCGGGCGTTGCCGGCTGGGTCGTCAAACCAGTCGAGATCGACGACGTGCCGGCGGTGACCCTCACACTGTCGAGTGCGATTTCCGACTCCACCACCTTGCGTCGCGTTGCCGAGGAAGTCACGCAGCGGTTGGCCGGGGTTCATAACGTGTCGCGGGCCTACGTGGTGGGAGGCGAGCCGCGCGTCGTCCAAGTGCTCCTGGACCCCGACCGGATGGCGGCGTATCACGTCTCACCGCTGGAAATCGAGCGGGCGATTCGAGGGGCCAATGTCCGGCAGACCGCCGGCGACTTCCGCGTCAACGACCGGCTGATCCGCGTCGAGGCCGGGCTGCCTTTCGACAGTGCCAGACAGGTCCGCGACCTGGTGGTCGGCGTGTTCGACGGGCGCCCCGTGTTTCTCAAAGACGTCGCCGCTGTGGAGGACGGCCCCGACGAGGTGGCCAACTACGTGCGCCACGGCTGGGGCCCCGCGCGCGGTTTCACGAAGCACGAGTTCTTCCCGGGCACCATCCTGGGCGAAGAATCCAAAGCCGAGGGCGCCTCGCCGAAAGACCCGCTGGCAAATCCTGCCGTGACCATCGCGATCGCCAAGAAGAAAGGATCGAATGCCGTCTGGGTGGCGAACGCCGTGCTGCACGAGGCCGAATCGCTTCGGGAGACGATCGTGCCCGGCGACATGGAACTGGTTGTCACGCGGAATTACGGGCTCACGGCGGACGAAAAGGTCAACGAGTTGGTCGAGGGCCTCGCCGTGGCCATCGTCATCGTGGTGGCCCTCTTGACTTTGGGCTTGGGATGGCGCGAGGCCCTGATCGTGGCCGTGGCCGTGCCGGTCGTTTTCGGGCTGACGTTGGCCGTGAACCTGATGCTGGGCTACACGATCAACCGGGTGACGCTTTTCGCCTTGATCCTCTCGTTGGGGCTGTTGGTTGACGACCCCATTGTGGACGTCGAGAACATCGTCCGCCACTTCGCCCTGCGTAAGAAAGCCACGCGGCGTATCGTGCTGGAGGCCGTGGCCGAGATCCGCCCGCCGCTGATCACCGCCACGCTGGCCGTGATCGTCAGTTTCCTGCCGATGTTCTTCATCACAGGGATGATGGGCCCCTACATGCGGCCGATGGCGCTCAACGTGCCGGTCACCATGATCATGTCGATGGTCGTGGCGTTTACGATCACGCCGTGGCTGGCATATCACGTCCTTCGGCGCAAGTACAGCCACGGCGGCACGGGGGCCCATGCGGAACACGACCCGCACGACCTGGATGCCGTGAAACAGTCGCGATTGTACAAGGTGTTCTATCCCCTGATGGCGCCGCTGCTGCACTCTCGGCTGGTGGCCTGGTCGTTCCTGCTGGGCATGGTCGTCCTGACGGTTGGAGCGATGGGCCTGGCCGCCCTGCGGAGTGTGCCGCTGAAGATGCTCCCCTTCGACAACAAGAACGAGTTGCTGCTCGTCTTGGACTTCGATAAGGGGACCACGCTCGAACGCACCGACGCCGCGGTGCGCGAGTTCGAGACGTATCTGGCCCGCGTGCCCGAAGTGTCCGATTACACGAGCTACGTCGGGCTCGCTTCGCCCATGGACTTCAACGGCCTGGTGCGGCACTACTATCTCCGCCAGGGAGACGACGTGGCGCAGGTGCAGATCAATTTGGCAGGCAAGAAGAACCGCCGGCAGCAAAGCCATGCCATCGGGCTTCGCATGCGCAACGACCTCCAGGCGATTGCCGATCGGCACGGCGCCCGTCTGAAACTCGTCGAAACCCCGCCGGGCCCGCCGGTCATTGCCAGCGTAGTTGCCGAGATCTACGGCCAGGCGGACCATCGCTACGAAGACCTCTTGGAAGCCGCCGATGCGGTTCGCGCGCGGCTGGGCCTCGAGCCCGGCGTCGTCGACGTCGATTCCGTGCGCGAGGCGCCCCAGGAGAAGTTGATCTTTGTCACCGATAAGGAGAAGGCCGCGCTCAGCGGCATCACCGCGGAGGAGATCGCCGGCACGCTTCGCGCCGTGTTGGGCGGCGACACCGTCGGGTTGATTCATAACCGGACCGAGCGTAATCCGTTGCGGATCGAAGTGCGAGTGCCGGTCGACCGTCGCAGCAGCGCTGGCGACTTGGCCAAGGTCCAGGTGAAGGGCGGCGCTGGCCAACTCGTGCCGTTGGCCGAGTTGGGCAAGTGGAAGACGGCCCGCGTCGACCAGATGGTCTACCACAAGAACCTCCAGCGGGTCGCGTACGTCTTCGCCGAGACCGCCGGACGCCCGCCCGCGGACGTGGTCGTCGATGTCCTTGCCGACCGGACCGTTGACTCATCCGCCTCGCGTTCAAAGGGAGATGGGCCGGAGGGGAAGGCGGTTCGCCGCGTGGGCAACGGCTGGATTGCCGAGGGGACTCCTCGCCCGGTCGGCGAGCGCACGTTCTTTTCGAACGGAAGCCACGTGGCGTGGGGTGTGCCGGCCGGATTCACCATCGATTTCGCCGGCGAAGGGGAATGGAAGATCACGTTGGACGTATTCCGCGACCTTGGCCTGGCCTTCGGCGCCGCGATGATTGCGATCTACGTCTTGTTGGTGGCGCAGATGGGCTCCTTCGTTATCCCGGTGATCGTCATGTTGGCGATTCCCTTGACGATCCTCGGCGTCATGCCCGGCTTCTGGCTGCTGAATGCGATGAACGCCCAAGACGTCGGCGGCTTCCTCGATCCGGTGTACTTCACCGCCACCGGGATGATTGGCATGATCGCCCTGGCTGGGATTGTGACCCGCGATTCGATCATCCTCGTGGACTTCATCCACCTCTCGCTGGCCCGCGGCCGGTCGCTGTTCGACGCGATCATGGAAAGCCGCGTCGTGCGATTGCGGCCCATCCTGTTGACCGCCGGCGCCGCGATGCTGGGGGCCGTTCCGATCATCATCGACCCGATCTTCTCCGGCCTCGCCTGGTCGCTCATTTTCGGCCTATTCGCCTCAACGCTCTTCACCCTGTTCGTCATCCCGGTGGCCTACTGGCTCCTCTATGCTCACAAGCCGGGCCACGGCCTTCCGCAGTCGACGATGGAACAGGAAACGTAGAGATCGAGCCGTTTACCGTCCGAGCGTTGAAATCGGGGCGTCGTACTCGCGGTCGCTTGTGGTGCGACGCCCCCTACCGACCCGGCGTCTCGACCGTTCGCTGGACCGTTCGCTCAACAGCGCGCCGAGCGTTGGCCGCGGCACGCCTTCTTCGCCCTTGTCGCCGCGTTGTTCCCGAAGCATCCCAACCCGAGGTTTGCATTCGCGAACCGCGGGCGTTAGCATGAGGTCGCTTCCGGCGTGTACGGGTTTGCGGTTCTTATGAAGGAGAAGGAACATGTTGGGTCGGGTACTTCGCATCCTCGGTTTCGCGATGATTCTCGCGGTGACCATCAATGCTTGGGACAGTCGACGGGCGCAGGCCGAGTCCGGTCCCTTGCTCAAGGTCGGTTTCGCCGAACGCGACATTACACCGCAGTTGGGCATGGAAGCGCCCGGCGGTTACGGCAAGTCCTACCATCGGGTATTCCACGACGCGTGCAAGGTTCGCGCGGCGGTGTTCGACGACGGCAAGGGTCGGGTGGCCGTGGTGGGCATCGACGCCTTGGCGATCCGACGGCCCTCGATCGAGGCGGCGCGCAAGGCAATCCACGCCCGGTGCGGAATCGCCCCGGAGGCCATCCTGATCGGGGCCTCGCACTCGCACAGTTCGGGCCCGACTTGCATGATCCTGCCAGGCGAGTTCGACCACGCATCGCCGCTGGTGCAGAAACTGGCCTACGAACAGTCCTCGTGCGCCGACGCGAAGTACCTCCAGCACGTGGAAAAGCAATTGGTCGAGGCCGTGTGTGCGGCCAACGACTGCCGTGTCGAGACCCTCTGCGGCGCCGGCAACGGCATCGAGAACAAGGCCGCCTACAACCGTCGTTTCCGCATGAAGAACGGCCTCTGCTACACGCATCCCGGACAGGGCAACCCGGACATCGTCGAACCTGCCGGTCCCATCGATCCCAATGTCGGCGTCATCGGCGTCTGGACCAAGGAAGGCAAGTGCCTGGGCTGTGTGGTGAACTATTGCTGCCATGCAACGACCGGCCCAAGCGGTTTGTCGGCCAATTGGATCTATCACCTGGAGCGGACGATTCGCGGGGCCATGGGCCAGGATGCCGTGGTCGTGTTCCTGCAAGGAGCCAGCGGTGACGTGACGCAGGTCGACAACCTCTGCCCACTCGTTCACCCCGGCCAGGATCGTTGGGGCGAGATTGTCGGCGGAAGGGTCGGAGCCGAGGCCGTGAAGGTGCTGGTGGCCATGGACCGCGGCGCCTTGGCGCCTGTCGGCGCGCTGACCGAGACGCTCCACCTCCAACGCCGCGTCCCCAAACCGGATCGGGTCAAGAAATGTCTGGAACTCGTCCAACAGCCGGTCGAAAAGGTGGGCCATACCGACTGGACGTTCGCCAAGGAGATCGTGTTGCTGGACGCCCTGCTGGCCAAGGAAAAGACGCGGGATGTCGAAGTGCAGGCGATCCAGGTGGGGCCGGTGGTGATGCTGGCCAACCCGGCCGAGTACTTCTGCCAGTTCGGACTCGATATCCGCGCCAAGAGCCGTTTCCCGGTCACGCTCATCGTCGAGTTGGCCAACGACTGCGTGGGCTACGTGCCCACCGAAGAGGCCCTGGGACCTCGTGGCGGCGGCTACGAGACGCGGTTGACGGCTTACAGCAACCTGGAGCCGACTGCGGGACGGCAGATTGCCGAGGCGTGCATCCGCCTCGCCGGGAGAATGACGCCGGCAGCAGTGCCCGCACGGGCGAAGGCACCGCCATTTGGCGGGGCGTGGACCTACGGCAATGTCCCACCGGAGGTCGATTGAGGCGTGGTTCACCCCGCGGTTGGCGGATTCCGACTCGCTGAATCGAACCCGCGGACCGAGACGCGAACCGCGACTGGGCCCCGGCTCGGCCGATTCACCCCCACGTTCCGTAACCTTCTGTCATATTGACAGTTCGGGCTGTAATCCTCCTCGATCCCCATGCCGAATTGCGTGCGGCCGTTTCTCTATCGCGGAGAACGGCGCGGCGTGCTAAGATATTAGAAGGAAACTACTTCCGAAGGCCAATCCGGCGCAGCAAGGGAAATTGCCGGCAATTGGTATCGGAGTTGCAGTGCCCAGCGTTTGGTGTTCCTTGATGAGAGTCGCTGGGATGGCAATCGAGACTCCTTCCCTGCTCATTACCGACGACGATTTCGCGTTTCGCGAGACCCTCCAAGGGGTTTTCGAGCCGCTCGGCTACCGGACCCTCCTCGCCGGAGACGGCGAAGAAGCGCTGCGGATCGTGCGTTCGCAGGTGGTTCACCTGGCGCTACTGGACATGCACATGCCCAGGTTGACTGGTCTGGAAACGCTGCGCCGGGTCAAGCAATTCAAGGCGACCTTGCCGTGCATCATTCTCTCGGCCGATCTCGACGAGACGATTGCCGAGGAGGCCCGACGCGAGCACGCGTTTTCCGTGCTTCGCAAGCCGGTGACGCTGATGCAGATCATGCGCGTGGTGACCCAGGCCCTGGAAGCAACCTATAGCTGGACCGCGCTGCGATTCAACAGGCCGCGCGGTCTGTGATCGCGGGGCAACTTGCCCTAGCGCGACGCGTGGGGCAAACGTGCGTCCTGAAGGCGTCCCGGACGATCACCCCGCGTTCTCTCCGGTCTTGCCGGAAGGTGTTTCACCCGGCAGCGCATCGGACTTGGGCGCCGTCGCCTCGCCCTTGGGAATCGCCGGCCTTCGTGCGGCGGCCGTGCCCGGAACGATAGTCGGATTGGGGGAATTGGCTTCGACGATCTGCTTGAGTTCGTCGCTGTCGATGACCTCTTTCTCGATCAGGCATTGAGCCAATGCCTCTAGTGCACGGCAGCGCGATTCCAGGATCTGCCGCACCTTGACGAGCGATTCGTCGACGATTCTCCTGATCTCCTGATCGATCTCTCGGGCCGTCTCTTCGCTATGGTAGCGTTGGTGAGGTTCCGCGGCCCCTGAGAGAAAATCGGCGCGGTTGATCTCGCGATACGTCACTCGGCCCAGTCTGCTCATGCCGAAATCCATGACCATGCTCCGAGCGATCTCCGTGGCCCTTTCCAGGTCGTTCTGGGCGCCCGTGGAGACGTCGTTGAACACGATCTCCTCGGCCACGGTGCCAGCCAGGGCGACCTGAATACGACTTTCCAGTTCGCTCTGCGTGAGGAGGTAGCGGTCGCCCTCGGGCCGCTGCATCACATATCCCAAGGCAGCGATTCCGCGCGGGATGATGGACACTTTGTGCACGGGGTCGGTATTCGGAAGACTGGAAGCGACCAGCGCGTGCGCGCTTTCGTGGTAGGCGACCCGCTGTTTCTCGTCCTGGTGCATCACCCGCTGCCGCTTCTCCAGTCCCGCGGTCACCCGCTCCACGGCCTCGTTGAACTCGGTCATCGTGACCGTGGGCTTGCTCTTGCGCGCAGCCAACAGGGCGGCCTCATTGACGAGATTCGCCAGATCGGCGCCGACGAATCCGGAGGTGATGGCGGCCACCTCGTGGAGGGGCACCACCTCGTCGACTTTGACCTCCTTGACGTGGACGCGGAGGATCGCCTCGCGTCCACGCACGTCGGGCCGGTCGACCAGCACGTGACGGTCAAAGCGTCCCGGACGCAGAAGCGCGGGGTCCAGGGTCTCGGGCCGATTGGTGGCGGCCAACACGATCACGCCGCTATTGGACGTGAATCCATCCATCTCGACGAGCAGTGCGTTGAGCGTCTGCTCGCGTTCGTCGTGCCCGCCGACGATGCTCGTGCCGCGGGTCTTTCCGAGGGCGTCGAGCTCGTCGATAAAGACGATGCATGGGGCGCGGCCCTGGGCCTGCTGGAACATGTCGCGGACTCGCGCCGCGCCTACTCCCACGAACATTTCCACGAAGTCGGAACCCGACAACGAGAAGAACGGCACCCCCGCCTCGCCGGCGATCGCCTTGGCCAGCAAGGTCTTGCCGGTGCCTGGTGGGCCGACCAAGAGCACGCCCTTGGGAATCCGGCCGCCGAGCACGCGAAACTTCTCCGGGGTCTTGAGAAACTCCACGACTTCGCGGACTTCCTCGACGGCCTCATCGATCCCGGCTACGTCTTGGAACGTCACGCCGATGTCTTCCTGGGCAAAGAGTTTCCCCCGGCTCCGTCCGAAGGCAATCGCCGATCCGGGTCCGCCCACGCGACGAATCAAGAACAGCGCCAAAACGATCAGCGGAACCGTCAGCAGCAGCATTGTGAAATAGGAATTCCACACGCTGGGCGCGTCCTCGGCCTGGACGTCGGCAAACCCCTTCTGCTTGAGGAGAGTGAACAGGGCGTTGCCGTCATCTTCCAGTCCATGCCGGGCCGTGCGAAACGAACGGACCTGGG
>CAZFKF010000124.1:0-9265 GCA_964518805.1 uncultured Planctomycetaceae bacterium
AGGGCTGGGCCTTCACCTCGCCCGAGGAAGACTGGTTCACCGGCTATCACCAGGAAATGGAAGCCTTCTACCGCACCATCGCCTACGGCGAGCCGCTGGAGAGCGACCTGTCGTTGGGAGCCGACGCGATTGCGACGATCTACGGGGCATATCTCTCGGCGGACCGCAATGGAGCGGCGGTCGAAGTGGAGAGGTTTGCGGATTAGTTCCTGTTGCGGAAGGCGTAGGGTGGGACCAGCGAAGCGCAGTCCCACCAAGAACCTCCGAGAATTCTGATGGGACTGCGCTCCGCTGGCCCACCCTACCTCGTGTCTGCGCTCCCGCGACAGAAACGGATTAGAGGACGGAGGCCGGTAATCGCCATTCTCGTCGCGTGCAGCTCCGCGCCACCCGTTGCCTCGCCCGACTGGCCTGGATATCCTTTGGGAAGAGCGAGGCATTCGCAATACGCCGGCCGTTTCGGCCCGGAGACCTTGGCCATGGCGATGATCTTTCCCGGAATGAACCTCTATCTGGAAAACCCGGATTATTGGCCGGGGGTGCACAACCACCTGGTAGTCTGCTTGGCGGATCCATTGCAGCCGCTGCTGCGGCCGCGGTATATCGTCGCCATCGAGGTCCGGGTCTACATCGAACTGCCGCCGCGGCAGTTCGTCCCGGATATGCGGATCCGGAGGGATGCCGGCCGCCGCTCTCCGAAGAAGGCCAGGCTTGGGCTGACGAGTTGATGGAGCGATCCGCGACCTCTCCTTGAGTCGATTCTCTTGTTCATTGTCTCTTTTCCCGCCAGGTGTGCCATGGTATTGAACGCATCGCTTTCGCATCGTCCTCGCGTTGCCTGGGCGTCGTTGACTGCCGTCGCGTTGTGGTCGATCGGCGTTGCGGCGCGTGCAGCGGAGACTCCGGGTGTGGTCGTCGTTCCCAACGTGAAGACCGCGCTGCACCTGGCCGCTTCGCTGCCGGAGAATGCGGCCCCGGGGCAGACGCCCAACTCGTTCACGCTGACGGAAATCGATCGCCCCGAGGTCGTCGTGCCGGCGCAGCGGATTGCGGCGATCGCGCCGGATGGGACTGTGGCCGAGGGGAAGTCCTGGCTGGCGGCAAACATCGCTCCGCGCCAAGATGGTCCCAGTACCCGGCGGTTCCGCGTCGAGCCGGCGCCGGCGCAGGATTCAACAGGCTTTGCCTTTCGCGACGTCGACGACAAATCCATCGAACTGCTCGATGCCGGCAAGCCGGTGTTCGTTTACAACCATGGCGTGATCACCAATCCCGCGGTCCCCAAGAACGATGCCCGCCGCAATCGGGCGTGTTTCGTCCATCCGCTTTACGGACTGAACGGCGAAGTGCTCAGCTACAGTTTTCCCAAGGACCACTATCACCACCGTGGGATCTTCTGGGCCTGGTCGCACATCCTGATCGACGGCAAGGAGTACGACCTTTGGGTCCACAACAAGATCGAGCAGCGGTTCGTCCGCTGGATCTGCCGTGAGGCGGGCCCGGTGGCCGCCGTGTTGGCGGTCGAGAACGGCTGGTTCGTCGGCGACACGAAGGTGATGATCGAGCGCGTCTGGCTGAGGGCGTACAAGCCGGCCGACGGCGAGCGCTCGCTCGACGTGGAATTCACATTGATCCCGGTCGACAAGCCGATCACCTTGCGGGGCGCGGAAGACAAAAGCTACGGCGGCATCAACCTGCGATTCGCCCCGCGTAAGGATACGGTGATCACCGTGCCCAGCGGCCGGACCAAAGAAGACCTGCCCGACACACGCCTGGCCTGGGCCGATCTGACCGCCAAGTTCTCCGGCGCCCCGGGCCCCAGCGGTGCCGCCATCTTCGTCGACCCGAAGCACCCCGATTTCCCGCCCACCTGGCTGACGCGCCATTACGGCATCCTCTGCTGCGGCTACCCCGGCGTCAAAGGCAAGACCTTCGCGCCCGGCGAACCGATCCGGCTCAGCTACCGCGTCTGGATCCACAAGTCGGCCGCCTCGTTGCAGCAGTTGAACGACGCCTTTGAAGCTTACGGGGCGGGAAAGGACGCCGTCGAAAGAGGGCAGTAGACAGATTGCGGAGCACGGGCAGCAGTTACATAGGACGTTCTCCGCGGTGCGTCGTATGTGCATGAAACCCAAATGGAGTTGCACCATTTCCGGAGGAAGTCGGGCGGTCTGTAGAGAACGCCTGCCGTGTCGTTCCGAACGACGAAGTGGCGGGGGCCGTGGCGATCCACGAAAAGCCACTGAGAACGTTTCCTACAGGTCCGCCTCCTGCAGCTACATGAAGCCATTTGGCGTCCCATTTCTCGCGTTCTCTATCGTCTTGATGTCGCCCAAGATTGTGATGGCGTGCGGGGGCTGTACAGACGCCGTTCTGCTCATGACCTTGCCTTGGGCCGGCGCGGGGATTCTTCTCCTATGGTTGTGGATTCTTGCGATGCTCGCCGCGCGTTGGCATCGTCGCCGTCGTGGTTCGAACAGTGCCGCAAGTCTGGTCCGAGGTTCGACGCTGGCAGTCTTCGCCATGCTTGGCTCTTTCGGATACGTTTGTCTGGCTTTCCTGACGATGGGCAGCTTGCTCTTGCCGAGCCTTTGCATCGGGCTCGTCTGGGCGGCATACCTTGCCGTGCGGCTTGCCATGGACGTCTACCGATCCGTCTGCAAAGAAGAGCCCGGACTGCGGACTCGGTGGATGATTCACGGCGCGTTCTTGACGATCGCGATAGCATTGATCGCATACTACCAGATGAAGGCGAACACGGTGGAGCACTGTATCCGCTGCCTGGGATATGGGCATCATCACGAACTGTACGCCAAGATCATGCCAAGAATTGTGGCGGATGGACCGAAGGCCGTTGGGCCGCTCATCCGTGCAACAAGCGAGGCCATCACCGATTGGGACAAGTTCAGGCGGATGAACGCCGTCAAGAACGCGACATTTTGCCTCGCGTGTATTGGTGGCCCCGAGGTCGAGGAATTCCTGGCTGAACTGGTCAAGAAGCACGCCTACCCGAGCGACTACTACGATCTGAAATGGTACGAAGGAGCGTGCTTCGCGTATGCTCGCAGCGCTGGTCCGCGTGCCGCAGACGACCTCGCGACTCGATTCGACGGGATGCCTCACGCAGAAACGAGGGACGACCGAGCGTTCTTGCTCGTGGCCTTGGCAGTCACACGCGGCAAACGAGGCGTTGCCTTCACCCTCGACCACATGGAGTTGCTGCTCAAACAGATGGAGGGCGGTGGAAACGGAAGCAGAATACGAGTAGTCCAGGCGACTGCGGAGTGCCTCGTGTTCGGAACGGACCCGAACGCGTTGGCGAGGATTCCCGTGTACCGAGACTGGGTTCTGGGCGGGGCCGTGTGGCTTGCGGAGCCTCGCCCGAACGACTATACTTCGGAGTTCTTCTGGACCGAATCGAGCGAGAACGGTCTGCGCCCAGCGCGGGAAATTGTCGCCGCTTGGAAGCAGCATTCTGCGTCGATCCGAAAACGCTGGGCTGACTCGCTGTAGCAGTCCGGCATTCATCCTTCATCTCTCATCTTTCAACCGCATGTCCACCCCCGTCACTCCCATGATGAAACAGTACCTCGAAGCCAAGCAGGCGTGTCCCGACGCCTTGCTGCTGTTTCGCATGGGCGATTTCTACGAGATGTTCTTCGAGGATGCGAAGACCGCGGCCCGGCTGGTGAATCTTGCCCTGACCAGCCGCGACAAGGGGGAGAACGCGGTTCCCATGGCCGGCTTTCCGCACCATCAGTTGGAAAGCTACCTGGGCAAGCTGATCGCCCTGGGAATGCGCGTGGCCGTGTGCGAGCAGGTCGAGGACCCCAAGAAGGCGGTTGGACTGGTCCGCCGCGAAGTGACTCGGGTCGTCACGCCGGGCACGGTCATCGACGACAGCCTGCTCGACCCTCGCGAGAGCAACTACCTGGCGGCGGTGACGCCGGGCGATCCGGCCGGGCTGGCCTGGGTCGAACTTTCCACCGGACGCTTCGTGGCCGCCAGCTTCGCGCGGCGCCAGTTGGCCGACCAACTTGCCCGCATCGCCCCGGCCGAATGCCTGGTGGCCGAGGACTCGGAGCCGCTCCCCGCGCAGGCCGCCTCGGCCATGATGGTCACGCGTCGCCCGGCGTGGGCCTTTGCCCTGGCCACGGCCCGCGAGGGTCTTTCTAAGCATTTTGGCACAACCGGCCTGGAAGGGTTCGGCTTCACCGAAACCAGCGAAGACAACCAGGGCGTGCGCGCGGCCGGGGCGATCCTCGACTACCTCAACGAGACCCAAAAAGCCTCGCCGGCGCACATCGACCGCCTGATTCCGTACCGCGTCACCAGCGCCCTGGAACTGGACCAGGCCAGCCGCCGCAGCCTGGAGATCACGCGCACGATCCGCGAGGGCCGGCGCGAGGGCTCGCTTCTGGCCGTGTTGGACCAGACGATCACGGCCATGGGCTCGCGTCTGTTGGCCGACTGGGTGGCCAATCCGCTGACCGACGCAGCGGCCATCGACGCCCGGCTGGACGCCGTCTCCGAACTCGTGGCCGACGTGCGCCTGGCCACCGAGCTGCGCGAATCGCTCCGCCGCGTGTACGATCTGGAGCGGCTCCTGGCCCGCATCACCGCCGGCCGGGCCAGCCCGCGGGACCTGAACTTTCTGGGCCGCACGCTCCGCACCCTGCCCGCGCTCAAGGCCAAGCTCGCCGAACGCAGCAGCCGGCTGCTCTGCGACCTGGAGGGGCAGATCGACCTGTGCATCGAGCTGCGGTCGCAGTTCGACGCGGCCCTGGTAGACGATTGCCCACTGTCGAGCCGCGACAGCGGCTTCATCCGCGAAGGCTTCAGCCCGGAACTCGATGCCCTGCGCGACCTCATGCGCGGCGGCAAGCAGTGGATCGCCGCGTACCAGGCCAAGGAAACGGAGCGGACCGGAATCCCCAACCTCAAGGTCGGCTTCAACAAGGTCTTTGGCTACTACCTGGAAGTGACCAACACGCACCAGGGCAAGGTGCCCGACGAGTACATCCGCAAGCAGACGGTCAAGAACGCCGAACGTTACATCACGCCGGAACTCAAGGAGTATGAGGAAAAGGTCCTCACCGCCGAGGAGAAGTCCAAGGAGCTGGAATACGAACTTTTCGTCAAACTCCGCGACGCCGTGGGCCTGGTTCGGCGCCAGATCCGCGTCACGGCCGCGGCCTTGGCCGAACTCGATGTGCTCGTCTCGCTGGCCGAACTGGCCCGCGCCCGAAACTACTGCCGGCCGCGCGTGGTGGCCGCGCCGATCCTCGAAATCCTCGACGGGCGCCACCCGGTGATCGAGGCCATCGAGCCCCAGGGCACGTTCGTCCCCAACGACGCGAACTTGGGAAGCGACGCAAGCCGGATCCTACTCATCACCGGTCCGAACATGGCAGGCAAGAGCACGTACATCCGCCAGGTGGCCCTGATCACGCTCATGGCCCAAATCGGCAGTTTCGTCCCGGCCCGCGAGGCCACGATCGGCGTGGCCGACCGCATCTTCGCCCGCGTGGGAGCCAGCGACGAGCTGACCCGCGGCCAAAGCACGTTCATGGTCGAAATGACCGAGACGGCCCGCATCCTCAACACCGCCACCGAGCGAAGCCTTGTAATCCTCGACGAAATCGGGCGCGGCACGAGCACTTACGACGGCATCTCGCTGGCCTGGTCCGTGGCCGAGCACCTGCACGACCGCATCGGCTGCCGCACGCTGTTCGCCACGCACTACCACGAGTTGACCGATCTGGCCCAGTCGCTCAGCCGGGTGAAGAACCTCAACGTGGCGGTGCGCGAATGGCAGGACGAGGTGGTCTTCCTGCACAAGATCGTCGAAGGCGCGGCCGACAAGAGCTACGGCATCCACGTGGCCCGGCTGGCCGGCGTGCCGCGCGAAGTGATCCAGCGCTCGAAGGACATCCTGGCCCAGCTCGAAGAAGAACACCTCGACGCCGAGGGCCGCGCCAAGATCGCCCGCCCCGCGCCTGCCGAACGCCGCGGCCACCTGCAACTGACGCTCTTCGGCCCCGCCGACCACCCGCTGCTGGACGACATCCGTCAGCTCGACGCCAACCAGCTCACGCCGATGGACGCCCTGGCCCTACTCCACAAGTGGCGCGACCAGCTCAACGCAGAAAAGAAGAAACGGAAGAAGGCATGAAACTC
The DNA here is from genome assembly GCA_964518805.1 of uncultured Planctomycetaceae bacterium. Taxonomy (GTDB): domain Bacteria; phylum Planctomycetota; class Planctomycetia; order Pirellulales; family Thermoguttaceae; genus CALFBP01. The sequence goes on from CAZFKF010000124.1 coordinate 6,181, forward strand.
CCCTCGCCCGCATCGCGGGAGAGGAGCCGGGGTTGAGGGCATCCGCGGCCGATGCGCTGCCCGATGGCTTTCAGCCCCGACACTGTACGCGGGTCTCCCGACCCCGCACAGGAGGCGACCGAAGGTCTCCAAGCAGACCTCGAAAAACGCCGGGAGACCTTCGGTCTACAATCGGCGGGGTCAGGAGCTCCTCGCCGAGCGCGTTATCAGCGCACCCGCGCCGAGCGCGGGCGAGGTACATTGCCAGAACCTTCGCACAATAATCACAAATCGCCGCACACCCAACCACTCGGGCGAACCGTTTTCCAGGCATGGTCCTCTACGTGAATATGAAACGCATCTGTGTCTTCTGTGGTTCCAGTCATGGCTCGCAGCCGGAGTATACCCGGGCGGCGGAGGAATTGGTACGCGCAATGGCCCGCCGCAAGCTGGGGTTGGTGTTCGGCGGCGGCGGGATCGGGCTGATGAACGTAATCGCCGACACGGGCCTGGAACTGGGCATCGAAGTCATCGGCGTGATCCCCGAGGCCCTGGTGGCCAAGGAGCTGGCCCATCGCGGGCTGTCCGACATGCGGGTCGTCGGGTCGATGCACGAGCGCAAGGCCCTGATGGCCGAGCTGGCCGACGCCTTTGTGGCCCTGCCCGGCGGGTTCGGCACGCTCGAAGAATTCTGCGAAGTGCTCACCTGGGCCCAGTTAGGCCTGCACGGCAAACCGAGCGGGCTGTTGAACACGGCCGGCTACTTCGACCCGCTGCTGACCTTCTTCGATCACGCCCTGGCCGAGCGGTTCCTTCGCCCCGAACACCGCGCCATGGTCCTGGTGGACTCAAACGCCGACCGGCTCCTCGACCGCCTCGCAACCTTCCGGCCACCGGAGCTCGACAAGTGGATTCACCCGGAGGAGACGTGATTGTGGGGTCACATCAGGTTGACAACGCAGTCCCCGTCTCCCGTCGAACGGGAGAGTTGGCAGGGGTGAGGGGAGTCTAAATGCACAGGACGGTCAGTGTGGCATGCCGTCGCGCAGCGTCGGTATGTCTACACACCGCCATGCCGACCCGCGGCTTGGGCCGCGTGACGGCATGCCACCCAACCGCGCACCGTTCTCACTCGGCTTCCGTCAGCGCCGCGCTCAATCCCTCGACGTTCTCATTGGCCCTTTCGCCGCCACCTGATCGTTCACGTAGAGCTTCGTCTTGCCGACCGCTACACAGCCGTCCCTTTTGGCGGTGTGGCGGCGCAACGGCTTGAGTTCTTCTTCGCAGAAGAACGTCTGCTGCCGACGATTCCCACGCTGGGGCACGTGATGCAGCGTGCGCGAAATGACCAGTCTCGCCAATCTCGCCACGGCGAGAATTCGCTAGATCTTACCCAATCTGTCAGTGTTGATTCGTGTCCCTGGAATCGCACGTGTCGCTGGAGCTGCGGTTTCCATCGTCGGAAACGGAATTCCCATCAGCTATTCGCAATCCGGCTAGCATATTGCATGGCTTTGCTCCTGGACGAACGCGTTTCCGGATGCGCTTCTGCCAACGGCTCACAGGTCTGCGACCGAATCGTTACCGAATGCTCAACCTCCTGGTGCATCGATCCGAATGCGGTCTTCGGAGCCACTGGATCGAACCACCGGGACCATCGCCAGCGGCCCTTCGCCGACAAACCTAACCGAAGTTGCGACAATTCCTTAACACTCCACGCGCCATTGCGCCGGCCGCTTAAGGTAGCGCTGCGGCCGGTACGGTCGACGCACGACAACGCTCTGGCCGCTTCAACTCGCTTCCTCCGTCGATGCAGACTGATTCTGCTGGCGCGTTTGTCGACGGACCACCCTGAGACTTCGGCACCACAAGACTCGCGGAATCACTGGCACGGCACTTGCTCTTGCAGGATCGTGTTTCTTTCAACTACCGGGCGGGCTATGCGGAAGCTGGCCGCGGGTCTTCGGCAATGGAAAGCCTATGCGCCAGCACTGCGCGCCCGTCGCAGTCCATCACACGCGGGGTGACCATGATCGAGACGGTTTCTATCCTCAGCGGTCGCGGCAAGGGCGGGAGGCCCGAGGCGTTCGACCGATTTGATCTCCAAATGGGGCAAGTCGTCAGCATTGTCGGACCCACGGGATCCGGCAAGACAACGCTGATCAACGACATCGAGCTGTTTGCCGACGGCGACACGCCCAGCGGGCGGCGGGTGCTGATCAACGGCCGGCGCCCTCCGGTCGAATTTCGCTACAATCCGGCGCGCAACCCGATCGCGCTGATCACTCAGCACACGACCTTTCTCTCCGACCTGCCGGTCCGCGAGTTCCTGCTGACCCATTCTCGCATCCGCACCGGTGGCGGCGAGGCCCCGCTGCTGGTCGAGCAGGCGATCGACTTTGCCAACCAGTTGACCGGCGAAGCGATTGACATGAACAACCGCATGACGGAGTTGTCGGGCGGGCAGACGCGGGCCCTGTTGATCGCCGACGCCACGGTGATTTGCAGTACGCCGGTGGTGCTATTGGACGAGGTGGAGAACGCGGGAATTCATCGCACCCGGGCCGTGCAGTTGCTGCGTCAGCACCGCAAGATCTTCATCTTCGTGACGCACGACCCGCGGATCGCGCTGTTGTCCGATTTCCGCGTGGTGATGCAGAACGGGCGGATCACGCAGGTCCTCTCGACCAGCGAGGAGGAGCGAAACGTCTCGGCCCACGTGAACCGCCTGGACGACGCCCTTTCGCTCTTGCGCGAGCGGCTGCGTCAAGGAAAGCGGCTCTCGGTCAACGACGTGAATCTCCCCGAGTTGAAGGAGGTCGCATGAGACTGGCCATTTGCGCCGGCCCGGCCACGACCGGCAAGACCTCGGTGCTCCGCCACATGACCCGCAAACTGCTGGCCGCCGGACACCGCGTGGCGTTCCTGAAGCTCGACGTTCAATACGCCGACGAAGACGAGTTGTTGGCCAACGAGTTCGGCATTCCGACTCGAAAAGTATACTCGGGCGAACTTTGTCCTGACCATTGCCACGTGATGGTGCTGGGCGACGCCCTGCGCTGGGCCGAGGAGGCCCAGAGCGACCTGCTCCTGGTCGAGACCGCCG
>CAZFKF010000125.1:0-9205 GCA_964518805.1 uncultured Planctomycetaceae bacterium
TTAATTGAAAAGATTGTTCATTTTTTCCTTCACTAAAATTGGGAACACATTCTACATTCCGCTGGGCAAGCAACTCCGCTTCTTCGGCGACGGATTCCAGAAGAGCAAACTCATTGCCGGACGCCGCTACTGGCGCATTCCGGTCATGGACGGCGAGTTCGTCGTCGAGGAGCGCCTCGGCGTGGCCAAAGGCGTTGGCGGCGGCAACATCATTCTTCAAGCCGCGGACATGGCCACGGGACTGGCGGCCGCGCGCCGCGCGGTGGAGGCCGTGGCTGCGCTGCCCGGCGTCATCGCTCCTTTCCCCGGCGGCGTGGTGCGAAGTGGCAGCAAGGTCGGCTCGCGCTACAAGAAGCTCCGCGCCTCGACGAACGACGCCTACTGCCCGACGCTCCGCGGGCGCAGCCCCTCGTCCCTTCACCCGGATGCGAACTGCGCCTACGAGGTCGTGATCGACGGCGCCGACGAAGCGAGCGTCGCCGGCGCCACGGCCGCCGCGGTCCTCGCCGCCGCCGGCCCCGGCGTGCTTCAGATCGGCGCCGGCAACTACGGCGGAAAGCTCGGCAAGTTCCACTTCCGTTTGCGCGACGTGCTGACATGAGAAGACGCCCAGGTCCCGGTTCGACATCCTGTTTGAGGTTCCCAGAATCCTCTCGCAATCGTACGAAATCGCCCCAGGAGGAACGTTTCATGTGCGTCCGAACCAAGAGCATTCCACACGCGGGCCTTTGTGGGTTTGCTGTGGCCAGCCTCGTCCTGACGGCGGCTTCGATGGCCGCTGCCGATCCGTCGCCCACGAAGTCGCAGGGACAATCCTCGCTGTCGGGTCGCGCGGACTTGCGGCCGATGTTCCACCAATGGAAACTCGACCCGCGGGCCCAGGGGGGGCGGGGCACATGCTCCGTGTTCGTCGTCACCCAAGCGATTGAATATGCCATGGCCGATCGCAAAGGGACCGGCACGCGCCTGAGCCCCGAGTTCTTGAACTGGGCGTCGAACCAGGCGATCAAGCAGGCGGAGGACGGCGGGTTCTTTTCGGACCTCTGGTCGGGCTACGCGAACTACGGAATCTGCCGAGAAGAGGAGTATCCGTATCGGCCCGCCTTCGATCACAAGCTTCGCCCGAGCAGCGATACGATCGAGCATGCCCGACAACTCCGCGACGTCGGCCTCCGGCTCCACTGGATCAAGCCCTGGGACGTGACCACCGGGCTGACCGAGAAGGAGTTGTCGCAGATCAAGCAGACGCTCCGCGGGCAATGGCCGGTGTGCGCCGGGCTGCGATGGCCGAAACACGAGCAGTGGGACAAGGGCGTGCTGAAGATGGCCCCGCCGGAAGGCGTCTTCGACGGCCATAGCGTCCTACTGGTCGGCTTCCGCGATGATCCGACGCAGCCGGGCGGGGGCGTGTTCCTGCTCCGCAACTCGGGCCGGGGGGCTCGCGACGGGGCCATGACCTACGAATACGCGCGGGCTTACATGAACGACGCCGCGTGGATCGACCACGAAGCGGCCGGCCCTGAGCGTGCCGGTCATGTAGGTTATGCTTCAGCATATCGCGACGCCGCGGAAGTCCTGCTAAAGCACAACCTACCAGCGCTATCAGCGCCAATACACAACCTGCCGTGGCCGGCGCCGATGGGACGCAACCGGCGCGTGTCCAGCAATCAGCAGCCCGAGTGGAACTCGGAAAACCTCGACATGAACTGGATCCTGCCAGGCCAGTCGGTCAATATGCCGGTGCTCGAAGGACCCGGCGTGATCACGCATATGTGGCTCACCAGCCATGCGGGCTGGGTCGGCGAACTCAATGCCTTGACGCTGCGGATCTATTGGGACGGCAGCCCGGAGCCTGGGGTCGAAGCGCCTTTGGGCGATTTCTTCGCCGTCGGACAGGGCAAGCCGGCCGTGGTCGAAAGCGTCCCGGTCCAGGTCTCACCGACCGGGGCTCTGTCGTGCTTCTGGCGCATGCCGTTCCGCAAATCGGCCCGCATCGTGGTGACCAACGACAACCCCGACCGCTCGACTGGCCTGTATTGGCAAGTCGACTGGGTGCAAGGAGCCGACGTGCCAGCGGACGAGCCTTACTTCTACGCCCGTTATCGCCAGGAGTATCCGGCGGTGATGGGCCGCGACTACACGATCGCTGACCTCGAAGGCAACGGCGTCTATGTCGGCGCCGTGCTTTCGGTCACGTTGGCCCAGGACGGCTGGTTCGGTGAAGGCGACGACTTCTTCTACATCGACGGCGAGAAGGTGCCCAGCCTGCAAGGGACCGGCAGCGAGGACTACTTCAATGACGCTTGGGGATTCCGGCCGCGCACGGGCCACTGGTTTGGCCAGCCGCGCTGGCAGGGCGACTCGGCCGGCGACAGCGGTGTGTGTTACCGCTGGCACCTGCCCGACCCGGTGCATTTCTCCAAGTCGCTCAAGGTGGCCATCGAGCACAAAGGCAATCGCCCGGACGACACCGAGGCGTTCTACATCGAGCGGCCCGATTTCCTTTCGAGCGTGGCCTTCTGGTATCAACACGGCAAGCCCAAGGCGTTCGGCAAGCTGCCGCCGTGGCGCGAGCGGCGCGTGCCGTGGCAATACCATCACCTGGTGCGGGCGTTCCGCCAGGCCCAAACCACGGGCCCGGCCAAGGTCGCCGTGGAGACAACCGGGTTCTTCGGGGCCCGGCCCGTGCTCTCCTGGCCGAACAAGGCGCCCGGCGCTGCCTTGACGCTTCCCTTCGAGGTTGCTGAAGATGGGCGTTATGCCGTGCGTCTGACTGCGGCCAACGGCCCCCAGTACGGCCCGCATCAGATCAACATCGACGGCAAGAAAGCCGTTGCAGCCAACTTCCGCACCCCAGAAGAAGCCGAGGCGGACCTGTTGCTCGGCACGTACGTTCTCTCCAAAGGCAAGCATGCGATTTCTTTCCAGGCGGAAGGGAACGCTGAACAGACTGGACCGCTGGCCGTCGAGATGCTGCGTCTGTTGAAGCTTCCGCCGGAAGCCAATCGCACCCAGCGCACGCATAACGAGGCCCATTTCATTCGCCTCGGAATCGGCCGGGCCGTGTACGCGTACCGGCTGGCATATGACGTGCTGCCCGACTCGCTCGAACAACTCGCCAAGTCGGGCATTATGCCCGAGCGCTATCTCAAGGATGAGAACCTCCTGCCGTTGCGATCGTGGCGCGAAGGGGAATTCCTGGTGGTCGAAAATCCCCGACCGGGCGGTTGGAAACACCGGTGGCAAGGCCTCGACGCCCGGCGGTAGTCGCATTGCGAAACGAACGCGAGACGGCAGGGTATCGCAGACGCGGCGCGATTCAAAGCGCCTGAGTCAGGACGGATGGTGCTGAAGCATCGCCCGCGCGGCTACGCGGTGTCGCCGAGGGGGGGCGCGACCCAGGCCCGTGCGGGCGATGGCCGGCCGAAGTAGTAGCCTTGGGCCAATTCAAATCCGACTTCCTGGCAGGCGGTCGCTTCGTCGGCGGTCTCAATGCCCTCAGCCAATGGCACGACATCGAGGCTTCGCACCATCTCGACCAGCGACTTGATCATCTGCCGCCGCTCCAGGGGGAAACGGGCAATGCCGCGGATCATGTGCATGTCGAACTTGATGACGTGTGGCGGGGCCTCGGCCAGTTCCACCAACCGCGACTGGCCGGCTCCGAAATCGTCGTACGCCAGTTCGATCCCCAATCCGTCGCAGCGGCTCCGCAGATCGCCGAGCACGTCCACCGAGGTGACGGCTGCCTCGTGCACCTCCAAGACGATCCCCAATTCAGGGTGCTGCTCGCGGAGTTCCTTGAGCGAATCCAACAACGCCGGGCTTCGGAGTTCCGTGGGGTGAGTGTTCACGTAGAACTTGCCCCCAAGCCCCAACGCCTTCCCGGTTCGCAATCCCTCGCGCCGCATCAAGCTGCTCAACTCCTGCTCCATGCCCAACTCTTCGGCAATGTGGAACATCTGGGTCGGACTTTCGAGTCCGGACAGCCGGCTTCGGGCCAGGATCTCGTATCCGATCCGTTGGCCGTCGCCGAAGCGGACGATGGGCTGGAAATGGGGAACCACGGCCGGCTCGCTGAGCAAGCGGTCGAACTGCATGCAGGCGTTGGCCATTTCGGCGACGTTCTCAGACACGGTCGCCCAGATCTGCGTTTGGCCGGAGCGGCGCGCGGTGAACATCGCCGTTCCGAATTGCAGTCGATCGCCGTCGCGGATCAATTCCAGGTTGCTGATTCGCCGGCCGTTGAGGAACGTTCCGTTCGTGCTGCCCAAGTCGCGGAAACGTAGTTCGCCCTCGCTCCATACGAGTTCGGCGTGGCGTTTCGAGACCGTGGGATTGGCCAGGCATAAGTCGTTGTCCGGATGCCTCCCCACGGTAATGCGGGGTGACGAGATCAGCACGGTCTGCACGGGCGCGTCGGCGGTCGAACGGCCGATGAGTTGCCACGATTCCTTGCGCGTCTCGCGATGGTCCGCGAGGTTCCCGCCAAGCTTCGCGGCAAGGAATTCGAAGCATGTCTCTTGCGATGGTCCCCGGCTTTCGATCGCGTCCATCGGGCACTGCTCTTGTGCGACACAGAACTCGCCTTCGCCGCCCCCTAGCGACGTACAGCACGAGTCCTCTGGACAACTATACGTCACGCAAATCCCCACCGCGGGGGTTGCAGCAATTTGCGGTGGCCTTCGTGCGAGATCCTATCGGTGGGGAGCGTACAGATTCCCCGCAAGCCCTGGGAGACATCGCGTCCGCGTCTGGCGCGGCCATGGAACCGGTTGATCCGCGGGCCAAATCCCTCGACGTGGAGCCCAAAATCACCTATCCTATTATTGTGCAAGGGATTCAGGCATGAAATCGAGGATTACCATCCTTGGCGACCATCCCTTCGACAAGGGACCGGGGGGGCGGCTCAAGTCGAGGATCGGCACCGCGTTTCCTTGGAGCAACGCCCTGGTGACGCTGCCTGGAATCCACGCGATGCAGCGCCGGGCCTATCTGGACTACCTCAACCAGCAGCGGCAAACCGAAGCCCTGCCACCGCTGAGCGTTCAGGAAGAGAACCTGGAGTGGAACACGGCGGTCGATCTCATCTTCGACGATGGGACGATCCTCATCCGGCCCGATCCCGACAACATGCCGTTGGCCTTTCAGGCCGACGATATGCTCCAGGAACTGGTGTCCAAGCTGCGGATCCGGTTCCTAGGGGTTCTCAATGCGAAGGTCCGCGAGGCGATCAAACGGCGCGGCGAATGCTGGCGGATCAGTCCGCTTCCCAAGACACCGGACGAAATGCGGCAAATGATCCCCGCCTCGCGCATGGCCCTGAATGGGCGGGAAATCTACTACTACAGCCAGTCGACCGGGGTGCGCTACCTGACGTGCCAGGAATTCGCCGCTTTGGACAACCTCGACGACACGGAGTTCTGTCAGCACCTGGTTGAAATTCAGCGTTTTTCTGGGCAGGCCAGGGCGCGAGGGCAGGCCGAGATCGTCTTCTTCGCGGCGGACGCGTCGTTCACGCAGGCGGACTTCGCAGGGTACGACTTCGTTGCGATGGACACCGCCGAGAGACGCGCGGTCTTCAAGAAGCTCCTCGACAAGTTCGTCCGCGCGGTTGCCCCGGAGCTCCGCCGGGACGACTTGGAAATCGCGGAATGGCGAAACCGCATGGTGGCTGCTCTCATCGGCCAGGACGACCAGACCCTCTCCGAAGAGTCGCTTTTGTCCCTCAGCCCCGAGTTCTTCATGCAGATCGAATGGCTTCCCGGGGGGCGCATCGAGGGGGGCGAACTGATCCTCGACTCGATCCTCGAAGAAACCGGAGACGGCGACGCCGAACGGCAACGGCTCCGCGACGACAAGCCGCAGAAATTCATCTTCAACTTCGTGCGCGAGTACGGCGATCTGGAACACGTGAACGTGGGTCGGGTGATCGGGTCGCTGTCGCGCCGGCCGGCGCTCTACGGCCGCCGCGACGTCTACATCGCGGTGCTCAAACAACGCGACACGGACAAGGAAATCGTCAGCATTATCCGCATGCAAAAATGGGGCGTGCGCGAGCACCTCGACCAGGGACGCCCGTTGATCGAGGCGATGATCCGTTCCGAGGAATACACCGAATACATCCTCGACCGTCGCCTCGGCTGCCGCCAGTTGGGCATGAACCTCCCCATGCGCGTCGTGGCGAAGAAGATCGCCGAGCGCTATTCCTATTCGCCCCACGATGGATACGGGATCTGGTCCCCTTATTTTGAACGCGAGTACATCCGCGGCATGGCCACCGACAAGGTGCCGCTGTGCCGTTTCGAGAACCAGGAGTTCGCGGTCCGCTGCGCCTGGTTGCTGGGCGCGGCTGCCGCGCCCAACATCATCGTCGGACGTTGCGACCAGGGGGGGTACCCCCTGTTCGATGACGGCGATGAGGTGCTCCTCGAAGATCCGCAGGGCATGCCGGCTGAGATCATCGTCGCCGACCATACGGGCACGTTCAACGACTACCTCAGTCTCCTGCAGAACTTTGCTGCCGAATACGCCAAGCCGGTTCACCGCCGCATGGAGCATGTCCCCGATCCCAAGGAATTCATCGAGGCGTACCTCGAGGGCTTCGTGGGGCGGTTCTCGCGGATTCAAGACGACTACCGCCGCCGCCGCAAGGCGTTCGACATGCTCTTCAAATACCGGCCCCGCAACGAGGCCGGCAGCTTCGCCTATCGCTGGGAGCGCGTGCTGGCCCGCCTCGACCAGTCCGACCCGCGGGAACTCGTCAGCCTCATTCGCCAGCAGTTGGCCAGATCTTGATTCGCGCGCAGCGGTTCGCCTGAGCGAGTTGAACGGGGATATTCAGCCTGCGGCGCTTTGCAGCTGCAATAGGGCCGCCACGTATCCGCTACAGAAAGGCCCTTGAACATGCGACGTAAAACGTGCAGGCCCGATCGGCAAGTCATGCGAGCATTCTCTCCCGTCCGAGGGCAGGTCGCGCTCGCGGCCCTGATGGTCGCGTCCTGGGGGACCTTCGCGGGGGTCGACAACCAAATCGTGGCGGAAGAGGCCACGATCGTCGTCGAGGCCGGCAAGCCGACCCACCGCATTACCCGCACGATGACCGGCGCGTGCTTGGAAGACGTCAACCATGAGGTCTACGGCGGGCTCTACAGCCAAATGATCTTCGGCGAGAGTTTCCAGGAGCCACCCGCTCCGGTGCCCCTGAAGGGTTTCACCTCGTACGAGGGCTCATGGCGTGCCGCGGGTGGTGTCCTCGATGCCGGCGCTGGGGCGGGCCCCAAGTTAGTCTCCGATACTCCGGCGTTCGCATCGGGCGAGGTCGGCGTGGACGTGTTCTTTTCCGACAACGCCGGAGGGAACGCCGGCCTGTTGGTCAAGGTGGCGGAGCCCGGTAACGGGGCTGACCAATTCATTGGTTACGAGGTTTCCTTGACGCCCGAGGGAACCCTGGTGCTTCATCGTCACCGCAATAATTGGGAACCGCTTCGCACGGTTGCCTGCCAAGTGCCGATTGGGAAGTGGATCCCTTTGGCGGTCAAGCTCGGCGCGACCACGCTGGAAATCTCGGTGGCCGACAAGACGCTGCTGAAGTACGAGGATCGGGAATACCCACTCCACACCGGACGCGTCGGGCTCCGCACCTGGCAGCGCACGGCGAAGTTCCGCAATTTCTGGGTGACCACGGCAGGCACGCGGCGAACGCTGCCATTCGAAGCGGTCGAGCCGCTTCGAACGCTGGCCCCGTGAGCCGGATGTGGCAAACGGTCGTCCGTGGCTCCGCTCAGGCCCGTTTCGCAATCACCACGAAGGACACGTTCGTCGGCGCACAGAGCCAAGAGATGGCTTGCGTCGGCGGCTCTGGCGAGGTGGGCGTCGAGAACCGTGGTCTGAATCGTTGGGGGCTGTGCTTCCGGGCGGGGAAGCCTTACGAAGGACACGTTTGGGTGAAGGGCGACAAGAGGACCGAATTCCACGTGTCCCTGGAAAGCGGCGACGGCTCGCGAGTCTATGCCGAGACGCGCCTCACGGCCGATTCCTCAAAGTGGCAGCGTCTCGGCTTTGAGTTGACGCCCAATCGGAGCGACAACGCCGGCCGCTTCGCGATCACGCTGCGAAGCTCCGGAAGCATCGCATTGGGATACGTCTTCCTTCAACCGGGCCCTTGGGGCCGGTTCAAGGGCCTGCCCGTTCGCGACGACGTGGCCCAGACGCTCATCCGCCAAGGCTTGACCGTGCTTCGCTACGGCGGTTCGATGATCAATTGCCCCGAGTATCGGTGGAAGCAAATGGTCGGTCCGCGCGACCGCCGGCCACCGTACCGTGGAACATGGTACGCGTACTCGACCAACGGCTGGGGAATTCTCGACTTCCTGGATTTCTGCGAGGCCGCCGGATTCGACGCGATTCCCACCTTCTGCATGGGCGAGACGCCTCAGGACATGGCCGAGTTCGTCGACTATGCCACAGCCCCGGCCACCACTTTGTGGGGAAGCCGGCGGGCCGCCGACGGCCATCCCGAGCCGTACCGACTCAAGTATCTCGAATTGGGCAACGAGGAAGCCGTCAACGAGGACTACTGGCTCCGCTTTCGCCCCATGGCCGAGGCGATCTGGGCCAAGGCCCCCAAGGTCACTCTCGTGGTCGGCGACTTCATCTACAGTCAGCCGATTGTCGATCCGTACAACTTCCCCGGTGCGCCCAGCATCAAGAGCCTCGCCGCGCACCGCAAGATCCTCGACCTGGCCAAGCAGCATGGTCGCGAGGTGTGGTTCGACACGCATATCGGCACCGACACGCCGCGCGACTGGCAAGGCCTGTGCGGCGTTCCCAGCTTCATCGATGCCCTGGCGCGACTCAGCCCCGGGGCGCCCTTCAAGGTCGCCGTCTTCGAGCTTAACGCAGGGACGCATAACCTTGGTCGCGCGTTGGGGAACGCCAGGGCCATCGGCGAGTTGGAGAGGATCGGCGACCGTGTGCCCGTGGTGTGCTCGGCGAACTGCCTCCAGCCCTTCCGGCAAAACGACAACGGCTGGGACCAGGGCCTCGTGTTCCTTAGCCCGTCGCAGGTCTGGGGGCAACCGCCGTACTACGTCACGCAGATGCTCTCGCGTCACTACCTGCCGAACGCCCTTCGCGCCGACGTGGAATGCCAGGACAAGTCCCTCGATGTGACCGCGACCGCCAGCGACGACGCAAAGACCGT
>CAZFKF010000126.1:0-9201 GCA_964518805.1 uncultured Planctomycetaceae bacterium
CGAGTTGGCGTCGGCGCCGCGAAATTCGTCGAGGGCGTCGGCCGCCGCGCGCCGGCCGCCAGGCTTGCCGTGTTGCAGAACGTGCTCGACCAGCGAATAGGCTTGGGCGCGCGGGACGCCGGACAACATCGCCAGGCGGACCGCCGCCGCCTGCTCCAGATCGTCGCAGGCATCCAGCACGCTCGCATCGCGGGCCCAGCCAAGGCTTTCGATTCGCTTCAGATTGCGTGCCACCGACGCGGCGGGTTCGCATCCGACCTTTCGCAGGAGTCGTTTCAGGAAACCAGGATCGCTGCGTTTCGACACGACCGAGAGTACGGCGGACGGCGTGCGAGGGTCGTCCAAGAAGCTTAAAAGCAGGCCGATCACCGACTCGTGCGGAATCTTGGCCAGCATCTCGACGAGGGCAACAAAAGCCGGATGGTACGGGTCCTGGAGCACTTGGCTGAGGACGGCGTCGTCGCGATAGGTCAGCAGCAGGAACGCCTCGACGATCTCCCGCCGGCGATGCTTGGCGAACCTGCCTACCGAGCCCCCCAACGACTCCACGACGCGTCGGCGGACCGATTGCGCGTCGCCGCAAGCGTGGTGCGGACGAGGCGCGGCCAGGTCCGTGCAAAGCGACTCCGTGAGGTCCAGGAGGGCTTCACCTAGCACCTTGGCATTCGGATTGTTGACGTCTTCCATCCCGGCCAGGATCGCCGGAATCAGGTCGTACTGACGAAGCCATACCGCGGCGCGACAGCCGTTGACGCAGGTCTGCCGGTCGGACCCGATCACCGCTTCGCGCAGGGCAGGCACGAGCCGGGCATGGTTATCGCGAACCTTGCGCCGCCAGGCTTCATCGAACGTATGCAAGCGGGCAACGATCTCGCGATGGCCATCCAGGCTGCGACGACGAAGCAACGCGTCCAACGCGCGATCCCGCACCTCCGGAAACTGCGAGTCCAGCGCAGGAATGAGAACCTCGCTGGCCGCCTCGTTCTCCGTAGCGCATAGCACGGCGAATGTCGTCGAAAGCCCATCACTCACGGTTATATGCTCCCTTACACAGGAACTATAGGGCGAGATTAGGAGAAGGCGTTCGTCCGGACCATTTTGCCGATTCTGACGATCCTTCCGGGAGCTCCGGTTGCTCCACCTTCGGCCTGAGCAGCTTGATTTCCGACTGCTCCTCCCTCAAACTGAATGGAATGCACGCAGGATCGGTGCTCAACGCGTCCGCAAGCTGGAGAACCCAGTGCAACCGTTTATAGGGTAAGCGTTTGCGACGCATCCGGTGGTCTCCGGATGCGGGTGCAAGAGATGAAGGAGGAATTCTGATGACCACGCCAACCACCGCCCTGGACGTCCTGAATCGGGAATTTCTCCCCATGCGAGGCAAGCTCCTCGAAGTGGCTGCGGCGTTGGATCGCATCGGTCGTGCCGGCGGGGAGTGCGGCGATCTGCGGATCGATCAACTTCGCCGCAGCCTCGGACTGCTGGCCCAGCCCCGCGAGGCCAACGATCGCGCCGAGCAGGTGCAGTTGATCTTTTCGCTCCCCTATGATCCCCAGTGGCGCAATCCGCGCGTTTGAACGAGGAGGTTTCTGCCGTGTACTTCTTCGATCCGCATACCCACATCGCGTCCCGAACCACGGACGACCTGGAGGCCATGGCCAAGATGGGTTGCCTGGTCGTGGGCGAGCCGGCCTTCTGGATGGGCTACGACCGAACCGGGGCCAAGAGCTTCTACGACTATTACCGGCAGCTCACCGAATGGGAGCCAAAACGCGCCGCCCAGTACGGGATCCGCCACTACGCCTGGATCGGCTTCAACGCCAAAGAGGCCGAGAACGTGCCCTTCGCGCGGGAAGTGATTCCCCTGATCGCCGACTTCCTCGACCGGCCCAACGTGCTGGGCATCGGCGAGATCGGGCTCAACAAGAACACGCCCAACGAGGTTGCCACGCTCGAAATGCTCGTCGAGCTGGCGATGAAGACCAACGAGCAGATGCTGTTCCACACGCCTCACCTGGCCGACAAATTCGCGGGCACGCGGATGATCCTCGACATCCTCCGTGGCGAATCGCGGGTCGACCGCAGCCGCGTCTGCATCGATCACGTCGAAGAGCACACCATCCGCCTCGCGCTGGAAGAAGGCTACTGGGCCGGCATCACCCTCTATCCGACGACGAAGGCCACGCCCGAGCGCGCGGCCGACATGGTCGAGGTCTACGGCGCCGACCGGATCCTCGTGAACTCGTCGGCCGACTGGGGAGAATCGAACCCGACGGCCGTGCCCGATTTCATCCTCGTCATGCGCCGCCGCGGCCACAGCGAGTCGCTGATCCGCAAGATCGTCTACGACAACCCGCTGGAGTTCTTCAATCAGAGCCGCAACTTCGAGTTTGCGTCACCGGAATAGGCGGCTGAGTCAGCTACGGGCGGCGATTGCTCCCGTTCGTCGGTTTCTGGCATCAACGGCAGGGATCGGATTGGAGTTCGGAGATCGGAGATTGAGGGTCTGGGGTCGGAGGTCAGGGACTGTCGATCTTCGGCAGACGTCATCGAGTCCCACACCGGGTCGCAGGGCGATGCCTCTCAGGCTGTCCGCATTGCGGGCCGAGCAACTGCCGCTTGCCACCCGACCTCCGATCCCCAACCTCCAATCCGCAGTCTCCAATCTCCGCCCCCCGCCCCCCTAAGGGCTATCCAAGGGCCGCAGGAGACGATACAGTATCCACCAGGGCGCCGGAGAAATGTCGCGCGAAAGGACTGGGTGGGCCCGGCCCGCCCTGCCGCGTTCTTTGTGCAATGGGAGGACTCATGCGAGCCATCAAGTTTACCGGTCCGAGTCAGATGGTCTTGGTCGACGACGCGAAGAAGCCCGAGCCCGGCGAGGGCGAAGTGCTGGTGCAGTGCCATTACGTGGCGCTTTGCGGCACGAACATGGGCCCGTACCTGGGCGAAGGCCGCTGGGCCACCGCGGTCTCCAACAGCCCGCCGGGATGGATGGGACACGAGAACATTGGCACGATCCTTGAGTCGCGCGCCCCCGGATGGGAGCCCGGCACGCTGGTGCTGGCCCATCCCGAGGACTACAACGGGTTCGCCGAGTTTGTCCGCTCGAAGGCCCAGGGGCTGGCCCGGCTTCCGGTCAATCCGCCCGACGTCCCCGCATTGATCTGCGCCCAGCCGCTGGCCACGGTGCTTCGGGCCATGGCTCGGACCGGGCCGGTGATCAATCAGCGGTGCGTGGTGTTGGGCCAGGGGCCGATGGGACTGATCTTCACGCAACTCCTTGGTCGCATGGGCGCCAAGCAGATCATCGCCATCGATTCGGTCGGATGGCGTCTTCCGTGGGCCAAGCAGTTTGGGGCCACCAACGTGGTCGATTCGTCCAAGGAGGACCCGGTCGAGGCGGTTAAGCAGCTCACCGGGGGGGCGATGGGCGATTTCGTGGTCGAGGCCGTCGGGCACATCGACACGGTGTGCACGTCGGTCAAGCTCGCGCGGCGTCAGGGTCGCCTCTACGTGTTCGGCATCCCTCACCACGACATGCAGGAGTTCCCCTGGTTCCAGACCGTGATGAGCGAGTTGGAGATCCTCACCTCCAACGGCCCGGAATGCAAGGAGTATTTCCAGACGGCCGTCGACATGATCACCCACGGCCGGGTCGATTTGAGCGCCATGGTCACCCCGCGTCTCCCGTGGGAAAAGGCGCCGGAAGCCTTCGAGATGTATGCGCACCCCGAACGCTCCATGGATTCGCTGAAGATCACCCTGGTGTTCTAGGAAGTTGGGCTCACTACCGGACGGCAAGAGTTAGTGGAAAGAGGAAGCCGCCAGGAGAGGCCGTCATTCTCCACTCGCCTCGACGCGTGTCGTCTTCTGCGTGTGCCTGTCTGTGCCGTCGCGCGACACATTCACGCCATGACCGACCCGACAGCCTTCGAGCTTGGCGACGCACGCCCGGCCACCGTGACCCGGGCCGCAGTGGTGGGCATGGGGACCATGGGCAGTCGTATCGCCCAGGCGGTCGCGATGGCCGGCGTTCCGGTGGTGGTTGTGGAGGAGGACGCGGCGGTCCTGACCAGGGGATCGCAGCGAATCCGCGCCTCGCTCGAGAAGCGGGTCGCTCAGGGGAGACTCGACTGTGCAGCGCGCGACCAAATGCTGGCTTCGCTCACGGCGACGGCGGACCTCACCGCCGTGGGTGGCGCGGACCTCGTGATCGAAGCGGTGTTTGAAGATCTCGACGTCAAACGCCGCGTGCTGGCCCAGGTCGAATCGGTCTGCCGCCGCGAGGCGGTCGTGGCCACGAACACCTCGACCATCAACCTCGACCGGTTGGCCGAACGCCTTGAGCGTCCGGATCGCCTGGTGGGAATGCACTTCTTCAACCCGGCCCACGTCATACCCCTGGTCGAGATCATCCGCCGCGACGCCACGCCACCGGAACCGTTGGCCACGGTGTTGGGGTTCACCCGACGGATCGGAAAACGGCCGGTGCTGCTGCGCAACCGCGAAGGATTCCTCGTGAATCGAATCTTCATACCCTACCTCAAGGAGGCTTTCCTTCTGCTCGAAGATGGGGCCGACCCGGTGGAGGTGGACGCGGCCATGGTCGAGTTTGGGTTTCCCATGGGTCCGCTGGCCGTGGCCGATCTGGCCGGAATTGACATCATCGTCAACGCCGCCGGGGTCATGGAGCACGTGTTCGCGCACCACGGCCCGACGTCAGCGATTGCGATCCGGCTCGTGGAATCCGGGCAGTTGGGCCAGAAGAGCGGTGCGGGAGTCTACCGGTACGAGCCGGGCGATACCACGCCCCACCCCAGCGGCCTTGCCCAACAGGTCATCGCCGGGGTACAACAAGGGTTCGGTCGCAAGCCGCAGGGCCTCGGCCGGCAGGAAATCGTCCGGCGGCTGGTGTACCGAATGGTGGCCGAGGCGTTCCGGGTGATCGAGGAGCGTGTGGCGGCCTCGGAGTCCGATGTCGACGTCGCCACGGTCCTCGGCGTCGGTTTCCCCGATTCCCGCGGCGGCGTGATGAACTTCGCCCGCGACCTCGGGCTGGACGCCGTCCGTGCCGAACTGCAGGTACTGTCCGCCCGCTGCGGCCCGCGATACGAGTTGAGGGAATAAGGAAAGGGAAAAGGGAAAGGGGTGGGAAAAGGGGAAACGGCGGTCTTCTTTCACTCTCTTCCGACTGGATTCCATTTTCCCCTCGCATTTCTCCAGGGAGTTGATTCATGTCGACCGTGCAAGAACGGAAGGATTTTGAAGCGACCAACACGATGAAGGCCGTGATGGGCAAGTACTTCACCTCGCTGTGCCAGGACCCGGCCCGGGGCAAGAAGACGGCCTGGTGCACGAGCGTGGGCCCGGCCGAGTTGCTTCACGCCCTGGGGTTCAACGTCTACTTTCCGGAGAATCACGGGGCGATGCTCGGGGCGTCGCGCATGGCGACCGACTTGATCCCGCTGGCCAACGCCCGCGGCTACTCGCCGGACATCTGCTCCTACCTGACAAGCGACATCGGCTCGCATCTCAAGGGCGAGAGCCCGATCCAGAAGATGAAGCTCCCCGGCCCGCCCAAGGCCGACGTGCTCGTGTACAACACCAACCAGTGCCGCGACGTGAAGGACTGGTTCCAGTTCTACGCCCGCGAGTGGAACGTGCCGTGCATCGGCATTCACACGCCGCGGGCGATCGGCGAAGTGGACGACACGATGGTCGACTACGTGGCCGCCCAAATTGAGAACTTGGTGGAGCCGTTGGAGGCCGTGGCCGGCGCGAAGCTGGACCGCGACCGCCTGAGCGCGATCATCGATCTCTCGCATCAATGCACGGTGCTCTGGAAAGCGGTGCTGGAGACCGCGGCCAGCGTACCCGCCCCCATTGCGTTCTTCGACAGCACGATCCAGATGGGCCCGGCCGTGGTCCTCCGCGGCACCCAAGACGCGGTCGACTACTACAAAGTCCTCCTACCCGAACTCAAGGAGCGGATCGCCCAGGGCGTGGCCGCCGTGCCCGGCGAGCGATTCCGCATCTATTGGGAAGGGATGCCGATCTGGGGTAAGCTGAAGAACCTCTCCACCCAGTTCGCCGATTTGAAGACCTGCGTGGTGGCCTCGACCTACTGCAATAGCTGGATCTTCGAGGCCCTCGACCCCGCCGACCCGTTCCGCAGCATGGCCCGGGCCTACAGCAGCATCTTCATCTGCCGCTCCGACGACCGCAAGGAGCAGTACATCGAGGACATGGTGGCCAAGTATCGGGTCGACGGAATCCTCTACCACGACGCTAAGACGTGCCCCAACAACTCCAACTGCCGCTACGAGTTGGCGCAGCGGATGCAGAAGCGGACGGGCAAGCCGTACCTGATCGTACACGGCGACCTGAACGACCTGCGCCTGTACTCCGAAGAGCAGACCCGCACCAATATCGAAGCCTTCGTCGAACAGTTGGCGCAAGGTTAGGGGCAAAGGACGTCGAATGCCTTACTACGTCGGCATTGACATCGGCGCGAGCCGGGCGAAGCTGGTCCTGCTCGACGACCAGCGGCAAATCGTGGCCAAGACCGTGCGCAGCTCCGGCGTCGACTACGTGGCCACGGCCGAGCGATGCCTGGACGAGGCGTTGACTGCGGCCGGCGTGCCCCGAAGCGCGATCGCCCGGTCGATCTCCACCGGCTACGGCCGCGACAACGTGCCCTGGACCCAAGGCACGATGACCGAAATCGCCTGCCACGGCAAGGGGGCGTTTCATCATTTTCGCCGGGCCGTAACCGTGATCGACATCGGGGCCCAGGACAGCAAGGTCATCCACCTCGACGCCGGCGGCCGGCGCACGAGCTTCAAGATGAACCGCAAGTGCGCGGCGGGCACGGGCGCGTTTCTCGAAGAGATTGCCCACCGGCTGGACCTGCCCGTCGCCGAGTTGAACGCCATGGCCGAGCGATCCACCAAGGAGGTTACCTTGGGCAGTTTCTGCACGGTCTTCACCGCCACCGAAATCCTGGAACGGATCCGCGCCGGCGAGAAAGTTGAAGACATTGCCAAGGGGGCGTTTCGGTCGGTCGTCAAGCGGATCCTGGAAATGGACGCGCCGCAGGGGGCGCTGGTGCTCACCGGCGGCGTGATCGCGCACAATCCGATCCTCGCCCGCCTGATGGGCGAGAGCTTCGGCCAGGTGCCGCTCGTGCCGCCCGACCCTCAGTTCGCCGGCGCCTTCGGAGCGGCGTTGTACGCGGCGGAACGGGAGGAATTAGGGATTAGGGATTAGGGATTAGGGATTAGGGATTAGGGGTCGGAGGTCGGAGATGAGCATTCAGGAGAACGAAGTGCCGCCCAGGGCGAGAGGCCACATTGGCTTCCGCCACTGCCATAGGTCCCTCACCAGAACTCCTCATCCCTAGCCCCTAATCCCTCTGCAATCGGAGGTTTCCATGCTCATCAAGAATCCACCGGTCCAAATCCTCGACAACCTCTGGATGCTGGGGACGAATCAGTACCCGCTGTATCTCGTCAAGTCGGCGCACGAGGCGGCCGTCTTCGAGGGTGGCGTGGGGGCAATGGGCAAGGTGCTCGGCGAGCAACTCCAGGCCATGCCCGACCTGGCCCATGCCGTCAAACAGGTCGTGGTGACCCATGCCCATCCCGACCACGTGATGGCCGTGCCCATGCTTCGCGCGCTCTTTCCCGGGGTGGCGGTGCTCGCCTCGGCGGCCGCGGCCCAAACGCTGGGCGTCGAGAAGGCCATCGCGGCCTTCGCCGACATGGACCAAGCCCTGACCGGATCACTTCTGTCCTCGGGCACGATCCGCGAGGAGCACCGGCCCGAACCGCTGGCCGAAAAGCAGATCGCGGTCGATCGCCTCGTCAACGAGGGTGATGAGGTTGCCATCGGCGAGCTTCGCTTCACGGTCCTCGAAACGCCCGGCCACAGCGATTGCAGCCTGAGCTTCCACGAACCGCGGGCGGGCATCCTGATCATCTCTGATGCCACCGGATACTATCTGCCGGACGACAACACCTGGTGGCCCAACTACTTCGCGGACTACGGCAAGTACATCGCTTCCGTCCGCCGCCTGGCCGGGCTGGGGGCCGAAGTGCTCTGCCTGAGCCACAACGCGGCAATCCGCGGTCGCGACGGCGTGGCCAACTATTTCCGCGCGTGCATCGCCGCCACCGAGACCTACCACCAGCGGATCTGTGAGGCGATTCGCTCCGGCATGCCAGTCCGCCAACTTGCCGAACAGATGGGCGCTGAAGTCCACGCCAAAACGCGACTGTTGCCGCTGCCGTTCTTCCAGAAGAACTGCGGCATCTTGATCAAGCTGTCGTTGCGGCACGAGAATATCACCGTCGAAAAGTAGCTCGCCCCGTGAAGGCGAGCCTCCAGACCAGCTTTCCACCCGCAAGCGCCGCAACGACAATCGGTAGTGGCAATCCGCATGTTCCGGGCGGGCGGCGGATGTCCGGGCGATGGCCATTCCGAAACCTAGGCGGATATGGTAAGATTGCGGTTTTGGAACCTGCAAAGTACCGAGCGACTGACGATGGCCAAACCGCAACGCGTCCTCAAGAAGGCTAACCACGGCAAGCGTCCCGCCAGCAGCAAGGCCCGCCGGGCCAAGCGGAAGATGATCCGCACGTGACCCGCAGTGGGATACTCAAACCGCACCCCTAAGGTAATCTTTGCGGCAATGGCCGGCGGGCCGGAGTATGGGGGTGCGCGCCGCCGACGCAGTTCTTCAAGGTGGTGAAGCAACCCTAATCCTGGTAGGTAAATTGCCTAGCCCAGAGGCCCGCGATACAATCCGTCTGCCCGTCCGGCGGCCATGGCTCTTGGTTTGAAGGAGGAAGGCGTGCCCAAGCGACAGCTCATCCTCGATCCGTCGAAATACGATCTCGACCACGCGATTGCCGACATCGAAGAGATCCGCCGCTACAACCGGCAGCGGTTCGAGATGGAGCAACTTACGGCGATCGTCTACGAGGATCGCGAGAACGCGGTGTGTGTGGGCTATAAGGACCTCGGCCCCCAGGAGTTCTGGATTCGTGGTCACATGCCCGGCATGCCGTTGATGCCTGGCGTGGTGATGTGTGAGGCCGCCGCCCAACTGGCCAGCTACTTCACGCAGAAATTCAAGCTGATGAGGAAAAGATTGAGATCGCCAATCAGCATCTTCTGCCGAAACAACTTGAGAAC
>CAZFKF010000127.1:0-9144 GCA_964518805.1 uncultured Planctomycetaceae bacterium
CCGGGGCGATATTGCTCCCCGCGAGCATGCTGTCGCGCTCGAAGAACGCCGCGACAAAGCCCGCTTGCTCCCGCAGTCCGCGCAAGGCCTCGATCGGGTAGTAATTGTCCGAATTGACGACCAAGAAAGGGTCGCCATTCGAGAAACGTTCCGCGGCCGCGACCGCGTCGGCGGTCCCTTTGGGTTCAGGTTGCACGCTGAAGTCGAGCGTCACGCGGGAAAGCCCGACCTGGCGATAGTACTCGCGGATGGCCGCATGATCCGGGGCCACAATCAGACAGACGTGGCGATACCCGGCGTCCGCCAACGCCGAAAGAACATAGTCCAGGAACGGGCGATCGATCGGAATCATGGCCTTGACCCCCGACTCCGCCGCGGCACGCTCCGCGTCACTCAAGACGGATGCCTGGTCGGCACGCTTCATGCGGGTGCCTAGTCCGCGGGCAAGGATCACGGCCTTATCCATTTCTTCATGCTCACAAGGGTGACGATCGACAACCAGCCCTTAGGATTATGCGTCCGCGCCAGGAATCCGCAAGGCAGTTCGCTGAACAACGTCGCAGAGGAGGCACGGGCATCGCGCGGATTTCGTGTCTATGCGGCACCCCCCTCCCTTCTGGGGAGCTGTGGGGTGTTGAATCTGGGAGGCAATTGGCTTACTATGGCAATGCCGACCTCGGATCCAAGGCGTTCGGCGCTTGATTCGCGCGCTGCCCAGGGGGGAAGGATGCCGCAGGAATTCGATCCCTACCATCGCTGGCTTGGCATACCACCAGAAGAACTGCCGGCGGACCACTATCGACTCCTTGGGCTGGTGCGGTTCGAGGATGACATCGAGGTGATCCGGGACGCCGCAGAGCGGCAAATTGCGCACGTACGGCGTTATGGATTGGGCAAGCATTCGGAGTTGTCGCAGCACATCCTGAACGAATTGGCTGCCGCCAAAGGATGCTTGCTCGTTCCCGAGACCAAGGCGCAGTACGACGCCAAGTTGCGGGAATCGCCCGCGCATCGGCCCGCACCTTCGACCTCAGGTCCTGCGGAGGCAAGCGGTCGCGTCGCTCCTCAAGTGCCACCGCTTCAACCCGATACCCCGCCGGCCATTCCAGCGGTACCCCGTGCCGGAAAACGGAACGCCTCGCAGCCTCCGCCCGTGCCGCCCGTTGGCGGACTCGGTCGACACAATGGAAGAAGACTGTGGGTGATCGGCGGCGCTTCCGTGGCTGGTGCGGCGCTGACAGGATTGCTTGTATGGATCGCCGTTCTCATGGGCCGCGGCGATGATTCCGCCGGGACACAGGTTCCCATCGCTGACGGGGCGAAGCCCGGTGCTTCCCCTGTGCAGCCAGCTTCAGTCGACGCTGAGCCCGTCGCGCGCCCGCCGAAACTTACGAGCATTGCCGATCAGGTCGCGCGCCAAGGACAGGCTCTGCGGTTCACGGCTGCCATCGCCGATCGTGGCACGGCCCAGGGGCCATTGCTGTTCTCTCTGGCTCAGGCTCCTGCGGGGGCCCGAATCGATGCCGTCTCCGGCGCATTCACGTGGACTCCCGGCGATGGTGAGCCCCGGGGGAAGCATGCCGTGACAATTCAAGTCGCCGCCAGGGATGCGGCGGATTTGAGCGATCGCGTTTCTTTCGTCGTCGACGTGCAGGAGGCCCCGTTGATCTCCCCAAGGCTTGAGCCGGTCACGGGGCAGACCATGGAGGCCGGAAACACCCAGACGGTGCAAGTCAAGGCCAGCGACCGCAATGTCCCGCCCCGACGACTCGTCTACGATCTCGGCAAGGCCCCCCCCTGGGCCCGCATCGATCCGAGCACGGGAGCGATCACGCTGCAACCGCCTGAGGCCGGAAGACGCGGCCTACATCGGATCGAAGTTCGCGTCAAGAGTGACGCCGCAAACGCTCCGCTTGCCGAGACTTCTTTTGTCGTCGTCCTGAAGCCGCCTTCTTCGAAGTCTGGGGCCCCATCGGGAGCGTCGTCCGAGCCCGATCTTGCCGGGCTTTCGGAGATCAGGGGGCTTTCGGGGCCGTTCGATCCGCTCGAGTTGGACGTATCGCAGGTGGTGGCGCGCGCGGCTCAGGAACTGGCCGGCCGCGTGGGCAGCGATCCTAAGGTGGTGCCTTTGTTCGCCGATGAGATCGGAGGACCGGTCGCCGCAGTCTGCGAGTACAACAAGGTGACCAAGCAACTGGACGGGCGGGTGGTCGAGTTCTTTCCGGGCAGAGACCCCATCAGCCGGTTCAACGCGAGGTTCTTAAGCAGCCTGGAGACTTTGGCGTCCAACCCGCTTCCGCAGCGCACCGCGCCAAACGCGACGGTAAACACGCTTCGCCTGAGCCATGCCCGCGAACGCGCCGCACAGGCCGCGTGGGCGGACGTGGGAGTGCAGGCGTACCTCGAGTTCAAACAGGGCAACCGGCATGGCGTCGCGGTCACGTGGGATGAGATGGGGCGGAAGGCGTACTGGGGCAAATATCAGCGAGGACAGCGACACGACTGCTGCTGTCTGTTCAAGAACGGCCAGCCGCGAATCGTCGTCGTGTACAATCAGGATGAGCCAGGGCCCGTGTATTTGATCTCCGCCGGCCGGATCGCCAAGCAGTTTGCCGGCCACGAAGAAGCCTTGCAGGACGAGACGACGAAGCCGTTGCTCGCCGAACTCGACGCCATCGAATCGCAGCTCAAGCAGGGCGAGCGAACGCTGGAAGGACAGATGAGAAAGACCGTTCAGGCCATGCTGGGCAATCTTCATCAATACCAGCGATTCCTGGAGCAACAGCGGCGCAGCATGCGCGATACCCGCCAGAAGCAGATCATCCAGGACCGCCGAAAAAAGGCCACCGGAATTCGATAATCACGACGAACCCCCGAGCGACTCTCAGGCGTCTTCCCTCTCGATCCGCTTTACTCGCCTCAAGAACTCCTCCATCGAAGGGCAGCGTCGCTTCACCTCGGGCTCGATGCAGGCGTGAACGGCCCGGGCCAGATCCTCATGGATGTTTGGCCGGAAACGACGGATATCTGCCGGCGGTTGGTTGTGGCTCATAGCGGCCAGGCCCGTGTCGCCGCTCGGCCAGGGGAGTTGGCGCGTGCAGACCTGGTAGGCTGTGACCCCGAATGCAAACACGTCGACGCGGTGGTCGGTGGGAAGCCGGCGGACCAACTCGGGGGCCATATAGTTGGGAGTCCCCGTACGGTTGCCGGGCTGGAGGAATGGGGGCGCGTTGGGAATCGCCAAACCGAAGTCCGTCAGTTTCAGCGTCTCGCAATCCTCGGTGAAGATCAGGTTGCGCGGGCAGATGTCGCGGTGGATGAAGCCGGCCGCGTGGACAGCGGCCAATGCGCCGGCCGCCTGGCAAAGGAATTTCACCCGGCGGCCTTCCAACCGGCGATCGCCCGTCCCGAGCATGAAGTGCATTCCCGGACCGCCGAGATACTCCATCACGAGATACTCGGCTCCCTCGGTCGTCAGGCCGTACTCGAACGTCTTGACGATATGCGGATGGTCGAAGCGTGTGGCGATCGCGCCTTCGCACGGCTTGTCGAGCCCGGCGAACCGAGCCCGAAAGGCCGCTGTCTTCTGTAGATCGAGGATCTTCAGCCCGACGATCTGTCCCGTACGCCGGTCTCTGGCCAAGTAGAACGTCGACATCGTGCCGGAAATCGCCTCGCGCAAGAGGTCGAACCGCGACGCGACGTCCAGTTTCTTGCCGCCGGCAAGTACTTGTTTCAGGCGATCAAACCACGGCATCGTTATGGGATGGTCGGAGGGTGCGGGACCGAGGTCCAAGATTATTGAAGAACAGGGATCATGCTTTCTGGATGCTGGAAGTTCACGAGCCCGTAGCGATGCTAGGCAGTGGGCCTTCTCGGGTTTGGAGTCTTACGGTGTCGGAAACCGAGGATTGAGCGTTTTCGCCGGCACTCGGGCGTCGAGCCAAGCCAGGGCGTCGTGGACAACAGACTCCCATTCCGGTTCGTGGAGCAGGTCGTGATAGAGTCCCTCATAGAGGTGAAGGGTCTTGTCGCTTGACGTGGCGCGCAGGTAGAGTTGGCGGCTGCCGTCGGGGTCGGTCACGACGTCGCCCGTACCGTGCAGCAGCAGTAGCGGAATCTCGATGCGCTGCATTTGCCGTTGAATCCTGCGCACCGCGCCGAGGATTTCGTTCCCGGTTCGGACCGGGAAACGCCCGCGGAAGTTCAGCGGATCGGCCCGGAAGTCGGCCACCACCTGGGGATCTCGCGACATGCGGCTTGCTCCCAATCCCACCACGCGCAGTCCGGGGAGGATGCGGCTGACGACGATCGCCACGTGACGGAGGATCGGGAAGAGGTGGCTGGGCATCTTGAGCAGGGCACCGGTGGCAAGGAGTCCGTGCAAAGCCGGTCGCCGCTCGATCGCCAGAAGGACGCCGATGGTGCCGCCCAAGCTGTTGCCCCAAACGAAAAGAGGCGTCCCCGGGGCGGCTACTCGCATCCGTTGAACAAACCGCTCGACGTCGTCAAGGTATTCGCCGAACGATCGCACCCACACCCGAGATCCGTCCGACTCGCCATGTCCCCGCAGATCGATGGCCTGAACCGCAAAGCCGCGACGGGCGATGGCCGCGGCGGCCTGCGCGTGACGCAGACTGTGCTCCGTGAATCCATGCACGAAGACGACGGTCGCGGCTGGGGTCCCTTCCGGAAGCCATGATCGGTGGCGGAGGCGGAGCCCGTCGTTGGCAAAGAACCAGCCCTCGTGGTACGGCATTGTTGGCGGCGACTTAAAACGAGCTGCATTCGGGCAAGGAACGACCATGGGAGGCAAACCCCACATGGAAGGATGTGGGCCGACTCCCCCGCAGCATTATATCGCGCGGACTTCCGCCCGGCCCAGACCCGACGCGAAACAGCGATTCACGGCAGTTGTGAACCTGCTGGCCGCCGAGGAATCGAGTCCCCGTCGAACCTGGCCGGCTCCGGCTCCGTACCTGGAAATATGTTCACCATGCGGAAGAAAACCGATTCGGTTCCAGGGGCTGCCCCGCCATCCGGCATTTTCGTTTCCCTGGGAGCGATCGGCGTACTAAGGAAAAGCGTTACTCCCAGGCGTCACCGCTGCGTTGGACAACAAAGGTTCCGGATATGCGGGTCCTTCGGATTATTCGCATGCAAAAACCGCCGGTCTTTTTGACCGGCCGCCGAACGTATCCTATATTCGAGTGAGGCGCCGTCCGGGAACCGCGGACGGACTCACTCCCGCCTGAGGCGAGCCTGCACACCATCGGCAGGCCCAGACTTTACGGAAGAGCCGGCGGGTGGCATGGGAACTCCGCCCCCGGCCGTCGCAGTCGTTCTGCCGGAGACTCCCAGGAAGACTCTGCATTGAATCGCCCGAGAAGGAATTCGTCTCTTCCCCCCCACACTCCGCCGGCCTCTGGCCGCCGGGAGGTCGGGGGCTGCAGCCCGAGGATGCACCCGTTTCTGATGGACCCCATGATGCCACGGAAGCCTTTTTCGCTTGGCGTAGCCGTTGTTGTCGGATTGCTGGCCTTCGCTTCTCTGTCTCGGCCCGCCAGCGCGCAGCAATCGGTTCGCTTCATCGAGAACTCCGACGCCCCGCGCACGATCGCCGTCGAAGCCCCTGTTCCGGCGCCGATGCCGTCGCAGGCTGCGGCAGGCGCCCGGGAGTTCCTTCGCCGCGGTCAATCGCTCGAAGGAGAACGGCGTTGGGGCGAGGCGATCGCCAACTACGAAGACGCGCTGCGTCAGTTCCCTGCCGATCGGGAGATCAAGGACCGCTTCGATTTCGCCCGGCAGCACTTCGACGTGGCACGCCGCTACGGCGACCGGAGCTTTCGCGACGCCCTGAAACGCCTGACGCAAAGCGCCACGTTGGACCTGTACAACGAGGTTCTGCTCAAGGTCAGCGCTCACTACGTCGAAACGCCCGAGTGGCGTCACCTGGTCGCAGCGGGCACGCGAAGCCTCGACGTGGCGCTCACCGAATCGGTTTTCCTGGAGGCCAACCTCGCTACGACGGACGCCCAAGCCGTCACCGCATTTCGTGAGGAACTGCGGCAACTGCTGGGCGCGCGGCCCGTTCGGACACGAACCGAGGCCCGCGATGCCGTGATCGTGGCCGCGGACTTGGCGCGGCAGCGGCTCGGACTGCCGGCCAACGCCGTCGTCATGGAGTACCTCAGCGGGGCCGTGAATACGCTCGACCCCTATTCCACCTATTTGACGACGGACCAACTGTCCGAGGTCTATTCGCAGATCGAGGGCAACTTCGTCGGCCTTGGCGTGGAGTTGAAGGCCCAGGACGGGGCCCTCCAGATCGTGCGCGTGATCCCCAACAGCCCAGCCAAACGAAGCGGCATCCGCGAAGGCGACCGCATCGTGGCCATCGACGGCCGCCTGACGCGCGGACTTTCGACCGACCGCGCCGCCAATCTGCTCCAGGGAGAGCCGGGCACGACGGCGGACTTGACCGTCGAGCGATCGGGCAGCGACCCCCTACGGTTCCTGGTGCGCCGCGAGCGCGTGGAAGTGCCGGGCGTCGATGAAGCACGCATCATCGATCGCCCGCAGGGAATCGCGTACATCAAGCTCGTCTGCTTCCAGAAGTCCACCAGCCACGACGTGGAAGAGGCGCTCTGGAATCTCCATCGCAACGGCATGCGTACGCTCATCATCGACCTGCGAGGAAATCCGGGCGGACTGTTGGTCTCCGCCGTCGAAGTGGCCGACCTGTTCTTGGATCGTGGCGTGATTGTCACGACCCACGGACGCAACGCGTACGAGGACTTCACGTATACCGCTCGCGAACCGGGCACATGGCACATGCCGCTGGTGGTCCTTGTGGACCAGGACAGCGCGAGCGCGGCCGAGATCTTCGCCGGGGCCATTCGCGACCAGCAGCGTGGCACCGTGGTCGGCGTGCGGAGTTTCGGCAAGGGATCGGTGCAAGGCATTTTCCCATTGAACACGGGCGGCGCGGGGCTGCGATTGACCACGGCCAAGTTCTTCTCGCCCGTCGGCAAGCCCTATAGCGGGGTGGGCGTGGAGCCGCACATCATCGTCCGCCAGGCGGCGAAGCCCGTTGCCGGAGCCGTTGCCAACGCGGCGGATCCGGATCCGATCCTGGCCGCCGCTCTGCAAGTTGCGGCGCACCCCCTGGCGCAACGCTGATCGCCGGTTCAGAACGCGAACTCGATGCTCGCGGAGGCGCCGTGCATCAGGGCGCTGCCAAGCCCCAATTCGGCCGAAGACGCGGCCAGGTTGGTTTTCCGACTCTGGTCCGGGGCCAAGGCGATGTGGTCGAGCCAGAGGAGTTCGTAGCCGCCGCGGATCGCAAACAGCCGGTTGAAACGGTAGACGACGGCGATTCCCACCTCCCCGGCAAAAGCCACGGAATTGCGATTCGCATCGGCGCTGGTGCCCAAGAGCGGTGACGACGCCCCTTGCGAGGCATGATTGCCATAGATGCCCGCCTTGAGGAGACCGTCCACTCGCAACGGCCCGCCCGCTCCACCCAAGTAGGGTTCAGCCCCGACCTGGAATCCGTACAGGTAATTGTTCGTCTTGCTGGCCAAGCCCAACGTCGGCGAACTCGAGTCGACTTGCCAGAGCGAAAAACGCTCGTGCAACTGAAGCGTGCGGAATCCGAGCACCACGGGCACGCCCTCGGTGACCAGCGGCAGCGCATTGACTTCAAAACTGTACAAACGCGAGGCGTAGTCGACTTGTTCGGCCGAGAAAGGGATGCTCGTCCCGAACCCCTCGAAACGGACGCCCGTGTTCAACGGATCGCGCACGATGGGCGACGTGCTCCAGCCCGTGATGCCGAAATAGCGCGTCTCCAAGCCCAGGGAACGGCCAAATCGCAGAATGGCTGTGATGTCCAGGCCCGATGGCATCCCGAGATCCAAGTCGCCGGAGCTCAGAAGCAGACTTCCGTCGCCCTGGCTAAACACTTCGCTCATGGGCTCTGCCTTGGCGCGGCTGCGCGTGAGAAACAGGGCGCCGACCTGGAATGTCCCCAGCAGGGCCGGTGCATCGACGCCCGCGTTGCAGAAGTGCAGGTCGCCGGCCGGAACCGCACCCAGCGTCCAGTCGCGCATGCCGGCTTCGCGGCTTGCACGAAGCTCGATGACCGATCCCAGGGGCGAATCCGTTTCCGCGCCATTGCCCCGTTTCGGCCCCAAAACGGCTGCCACCAGAACCAGAAACGCCAGGGCGAAGCCCCAGCACTTCGGGACGCCTGCTGTCGTATGCTGGTCGCAATGCCTGTTGTTTCGCGCCATGCCCGTTGGCTCGAAAAGAGTTGGTGCCGTCGATGAGGTCGCGGATGATACACGTCAAGGCTGTTCAGGTCCAGTTCAGACGGACTGCGAGCGGCGAATCCCATCCTCCCGATGGGAATACTCTTTCGCGCCAACGACTTGTGCCGCTTTGGCTTGCGAACGCAGTGGGGGCGCGGTGGGGCCACCCGCAGCTTTGTCAGGACTCCCCCGCCTCGGGCGGCGTTGCGGACGTCACACCAATCGTGAGCGAGGCTCGCAGCAGGTCAGCCGTTTTTCGGATCCCCCTCGGATGCCGTCAGCGGCGAGTAACGGCTCATGAGTTCCCGCACGGTCCACGCATGGTCGCGGAACCGTTGCTCCCAGGCATCGACCTCTTCTTCGGTGTACGTATAGAACCCCCGGCGGTTGGCGGTGCCGCGCGCGTCGGAGTCGGCCAACGCGCGCATCCAGGCCGGCAGTTCGGTGGCGTTGGAGAGTGTCGGCAACACGCCGGCGATGGCCTTGGCGTACAAGGCCGGACCGCCGGTCAGATCCATCCATCGAAACGGTCCGCACATCGTGGCCCAGAGTCCCAAGGCGTTGCGGCACGAGCGGTCAATGGTCTCGACGTCGGCTACCCCCATTTCCAGCAAGTTCATCGCCTCGCGATACATGGCGTAACCGAGCCGGTTCACAATGAACGCCGGCACGTCCTTGAGAACGAGCGAAGGCTCCTTGCCGATCGCCGTGGCCAGCGAGGCCGCCGCTTGGAATGCCGCATCCGAGGTTTGCTCGCCCCGCACCAGTTCCAGGAATCGCGTGGCGTGGGCGGGCTCGGCCCAATGCATGCCCAGAAATCGCCCAGGAT
>CAZFKF010000128.1:0-9144 GCA_964518805.1 uncultured Planctomycetaceae bacterium
GTTGGGCTCGTTCTCCACGCATTCGGGCAGCGTGTCGAGAGCGAACGGCACGGCGTTGGACGCGAATTTCCCGTTCTGGGCGGCAATCAGATGGACTCCCGGCTTCGCGTCCTTGGGGGGCGGCGACATCGTGGTCTTGTCCAGATTCCAGCCGGTGGTCTCGATCTTGACCGGATCGCCCACGCGGGCGCCCAACGGGAAGATGCTGGTCACGAAAGGCAGTTCGCCGATCGTAATGCGATACACGAAGCTCTCGCGCCCGCGGAAAAGCGCCTCGTTGATGGTCAGCAGATACTCGCCGTCGTCGGGGACTTCGTAGTAGATGAGCGGGTCGGGGTTGAAGCGGAAATCGTCGTTGTAGGCCACTTCCCTGCCCGTGGCATCGTAGAGCCTCAGCACGGCCTGGCACCAGCCGGGAACGCCGTCGGCCACGTAGGGCACCAGTTCGCGAGCCTTGGCGGAAATGACCAGGCGCTGCCCCTTGGCGGCCGAAAACCGATACCGGTTGATCTCGCCCGCGGCAATCTGACCGTTCATCGTGCACGGCACCGCGATGCGGACCTCCTCTTCGTTCCGCGGCCGGTTGCGCTGGGCCTGATACTCCTTGCCGAGGATGGGGAGTTGCATGGTCTTCATCGGCTTGCGTGCCACCTCGGGCACCTGGCCCACGTAGAACGACAGGGCGTTGGAGACGCCCAGCTTGGTGATCACGCGGATTTCCCGCCGGCCAGGCTTTGCGTCGGGGGCGATCGTGACCTCGGCAAAGACGAGTTCGGTCTGGGACCAAACGGCCGGCATGCGTTCGTCCTCGGCGAACCGCTTCTGGATGCGCTCGATCAACTTCTCCTTGGCGACTTGCTTCTCGGGCTTGCCAGCATCGCCCTTGGGGTCCTTCGGGCCCGGCGGCGGCGTCGCAGGTTTCTCCAGCTTCGCATTACACTTGACGCAGACCGCGGCGTCCGCTGCATTGGCGGAACCACAGACCGGGCAAATGATGGAACGGACGGGGTCGGAGCCCGTGTCCGGGCCGATGGGGGTGGGGAACTCGAACGAGGACATTCTTGCGGCCAAGACGTCGTCGACCGTCGTTTCCTTCTTCCCCAACTCGTTGAGTTGCTGGCTGAGGAGCCCCAGTTCCTCGTTGCTCATAAACCGGAAGAAGTCAACCAGCCGGACGGTAACCCCTTCGCCGCTTACCACGACGTCGGAAGCGTGGGTAAGCCCCTGTCCACCCAGCCGGATCGAGAAGGTATTGCCCTGCTGTCCGCCGGCGGGATAGACGTACCCGATGTACTGGCCCTGCGCCCATGCCGAGGAAGCCGCCGCCACGAGCGCGGCCAGCCCGAGAATGACGAATCGAAGCTTGTTCATTGTGCGCTCCTTGGGGGATTAGGGACCGAGGCCGGGGATGACTGACCAGGAGAGTGCCGCGACGCTCAGGCCGCGTCCGTCTCTGATCTCGCCCCCCCGTCCTCCGGAACCTTAACCCCGAATCGATGGTCCTCTAATCCCCAATTCGAATCCCCAAACCTTTTTGACCCCGTCTACATGATCTCTTCCAACATCCCGGTCGACTTCATGTTTTCCCTTTCGGGATCCAACACGCGGGCATCCTCTCCCCACGGGTGAGGCAATTTGGCTGTGGCGTCGATGCCGGCCAACAGATACATGCTTCCCAACAGGTCGGCCGGATAGACCGGCCGGTCCTTGGGCTTTTCGCCTTTCTCGTCGGACGAGCCGACGACGCGCCCACCCGCGAAGCCGCCCCCGGCCACCAGCACGGTGAAGACGTTGCCGTGGTGATGGCGTCCCCCGTTCCACGGCGGCTCCCAGGAGATCTTCGGCGTTCTGCCGAATTCGCCCGTGCACCAGACCAAGGTGGTGTCCAACAGGCCGCGGTCTTTCAGGTCGCCGAGCAGCGTTGCCAGTCCCTGGTCCAGCATGGGGCACTGCGCCTTCATGGTCGCGAAGTGGTTCCCGTGCGTGTCCCAGCCGCCGGGGAAGCTGATGGTGATGTAGGGCACGCCCGCCTCGACCATCCGCCGCGCCGCCAGACACTCCTGCCCGAACGTGTTCCGACCGTAACGATCCCTGAGTTCCGTGGGTTCGTTTTCGAGATTGAAGACTTCCCGCCCGCTTCCCAAAATCAGCCCGTAGGCCTTCTGCCTGGACGTCTCGGCAGAAGCCATCTCCGGGGCCTCGGCGAGGCCGTAGCCCACGAGGTTCATCTTGTCGAGCAGTTCGCGGCGGGCCTTCTGCCGCCCGTCGTCGATGCCTCGGTTGATGATTCCCTGCACCTCGAAACGCGGCGCATTGGGGTCTCCGCCGGTGGCGAACGGCTTGTAACCGGGTCCCAGGAACCCTTCCTCGGAGAACCGCCCGGCCGCCTCCAGCATCACGACGTAAGGCGGAAGCAGTCCTTTGTACTGGTCTTTCTTAAAGAAGGTGAAGATGGCGCCCACGCTGGGGTACGCGAGCCGCCCGGCCGGGTCGTGGCCGGTTTGCATCAGGTAGGCCGCCGTCTCATGGCCGTTGTTGCCATGGGTCATGCTGCGGATCAGGGAATACTTGTCGGCCTGTTGGGCCAGTTTGGGGAACAGCGACCCCAGTTGAATCCCGGGGACGTTGGTGGGAATGACCTTGTCGAACTCGCCCAGGTAGTCGTAGCCCGTGCCCGGCTTCGGGTCCCAGGTGTCGTTCTGCGACATGCCTCCCCACAGGAAGATCTGAATGATCGACTTGGTCTGGACCTTCTTGGCCTTGGCCTTGGCCACGGCTGCCTGGTCTCTGGTGGCCTTCAGTTCGGCGGCAATCTGCTCGGGCGTCTTCTTGGCCTCGGCGGCGAAGACGCGGGCGTTCAGACCGCCGGCCGCAGCCATGCCCGCCGCGCCGCAAAGGGCGTTTCGCAATGCCTCGCGCCGGGAGACTCCTTTTCGTTGATCCGAATCGTGCTTTCTACTCATGATATGAACCCCCTTCTTTGGTCGTGCGAGAAACAGGTTCCAGACTCCCGCGGCCTCCGAGACTTCGGGAGTCTTTCCACTGAGCTGCCCAACTCAATGGCGCAGAAGAAACTCGGGGCTGTTGACCAACGCCCAGGCAAGATCGATCCACATGTCGCGCCCCTTCGTCACTCCGGTCTTGGCGTATTCCTCCACGGTACTCAGGTCGGCCTCGGTCGGAAACCGCGAAAGGATCGTCAGGTAGAGTCGTTCGGCGATCTCATTGGTCTTTCCGCCCGAGGAGACCAAGGCATTCAGCTTCGGGCCGCTCTGGAGCTTGTTCTGGATCTGGCCCGAATTCAACATGTACAGCCATTGGGTCGAGGCGAGTTCGCTGACGCGCTCGCTCTGCATACCCGTAGACCGCGAGGATCGCCCGAACAGCGTCAGGAACGTGCTCGTGACACTGCCATCGGCCAGCGATACCGCGGACATTTCTTGGGGAATATACGTGAACGGCTCAGGAACGGCGCTGGTGTACAAGTCCGTACTGCCGGTAATGTCGTTCAGGGCATCGATCAGCACCTCGGCTTCCACGCGCCGCAGCAGGTAGCTGGCGAAATTGGCGCTTGCCTCGGGCTCTTTGCCCTTCGGGATCGAAGAGAACTGGTACGTGGCCGAGGTGAAGATCAATCGCTTCAGGTGTTTCAGATCGAAGCCGCTCGAAATCAGCTCCTTCTGGAGGTAGGCCAGGAGCTCGGGATTGCTGGGCGGGTTGTTGTCCCGGATGTCGTCCGGCTCGTGGATGATGCCGCGTCCCATGACCCACGCCCAGGTGCGATTGGCGATGTTTCTCGTGAACCAGGGGTTCTCCGGCCGGATCAGCCAGTCGGCGAACACCTCGCGCGGGTCGCGGTTTGGCGGAATCGTCGCCTTGGCGCCGTCCGGGAACACGACGGCCAGCGGCCCGTTCTCGCTCA
The DNA here is from genome assembly GCA_964518805.1 of uncultured Planctomycetaceae bacterium. GTDB lineage: Bacteria > Planctomycetota > Planctomycetia > Pirellulales > Thermoguttaceae > CALFBP01. The sequence goes on from CAZFKF010000128.1 coordinate 3,923, forward strand.
AAGGTGTGGCCAATCCCTGAGGAATCTGGTTGGTCACGGTCACGGCCTTGGCCACGGCGTCGACTCCGGGCGCGATGCTGCCGGGCACAGCGACGGATTTGAGCGGGTCCCAGAAGACGATCTCCTCTTTCCATTCGCTGGTGGGCTTGTAGCCGACCTGCGAGAAGAAGACCGACATTGCCGTGCGCTGGTCTTCCGGCCAGGAGCGGACCCGCGTGCCCATCAACGCCATTCCCACAGCCGTGGCAATTCCCTCCGGGGTCTTGTTCTGGATGGCGCGGTAGAAGTTGACCGGACCGACGCGGAAATCGCTGCCGCTCGACGTGAGCAGTTCGCGGGCGAACTGGTCATAGCGTTTGTTCTGGGCGACCGATTCCCACAGCCAGCGGTAATAGGCCTGGGCTGCATTGGGCCAAACCTTGACGGGGAACTCCGCCTTGACCCTTAAGATGTCACTCCATTTCATAGCCCAGTAATTGAAGTGCACCGGCTGGTCGAGCAGACGGTCGATCAAAGCGGCGCGCTTGTTCTTGTCGGGGCTCTGGATGAACGCTCGGGCCTCATCCGCCGGCGGCAGCTTGCCGGTCAGGTCGAGATACGCGCGACGGACGAACACCGTGTCGGAACAGAGGGCCGGTTGGATGCCCATCGCCTTCAGCTTCGCAAACACGATTTCGTCGATCTTGTTCACGGGCTTCGCCGCCTCCGTACTCTCCATCAGGCTGGCCACCTGCCTGGCGGCGACCAGCCGGTAGAGCGCGGCCTTGGCCTGCTCGGCCAGAGCCCGTTTGTCGTCGGCGGATTTCATGGCGGCCACGTAGGCCGCCCGGGTCTTCTCGGCCTCGACCTTCAGCGGAGCGGCCGCGGCTTCGGCCGCCTTGGCGGCCTGCTCGTCGGCGACGTGGGTCTGCTTGGCCGACGCGATCCGCTGCTTGAGCCCCGCCAGGCCCTCTTCGGCCGCCTTTTTCCGCGCCTCGGATTGGGTCAGCCTCTGTGCGGCGGCGTTGGCTTGAACCGCGGCCTGCTCGAACTTCTGCTGCACCGGGGCCAGGGCTGCCCTGGCGGCGTCGGCTGCTTTGCGCTTGGCCGCGGCGTTGGCTGCAGCCTGGCTGTTGGCCGTATCGAGTTGGATGACTTCCTTGGCCGCATCCTGGGCCGCCTGGTTCGCGGCCGCGGCGGCCGCCACCTGATTCTTGGCGTTGGCCAGGGCCGCCTCGGCGGCCTTCTTCTGCTTGTCTGCTTCGGCCACTTTTTGCGCGTCGGCCGGCTTCATCTGCGCCAGATCGGCAAGCGTCTTGGCCGCGGCGTTCGCCTGGGCCTGGGCTTGCTGTTCGGCCTGTTGCGCGCGAACCAGCGCGGCCGCGGCATCGGCGGCGGCTTTGCGTTTGGCAGCCGCCTGGGCGACGGCCTGCTCCTTGGCCTCGGCGATTTTGGCCGATTCCTGGGCTGCCTTCTCGGCAGCGTCCAACGCCGCGGCAGCGGCGGTGACCCGATTCTTGGCGTTAACCAAACCCACGTCGGCCACTTTCTTCTGCGCCACCGCCCGGGCGTGCTTCTGCGCCGCGGTGTTGGCCAGCTTCTGCGGGCCCTGCAGGGCTGCCTGGGCTTGAGCGAGGGCCGCCTTGGCCGCGTCGGCGGCCTTGCGCTTGGCCGCTGCGTCGGCCGCGGCCTGCTGCTTCTGCGCCTCGGACCTTCCGGCGCGTTCGGCCAGGACCTTGGCCGTAGCCTCGGCTCCTTGAGCAGCCTGCTCGGTCGATTGGGCCGCAGCTGCGGCCGCGGCAACCCGATTCTTGGCGGCCGCCAAGGCATCGTCAGCGGCTTTCTTCTGCGCGGGGGCGTCGGCTAGGCTCTTGGCGGCGGCGTTGACCTGGGCCTGGGCCTGCTGTTCGGCTTGCTGGGCCTGGGCCAGGGCCGTCTTGGCCGCGTCGGCGGCCTTGCGCTTAGCGGCTGCATCGTCGGCAGCCTTCTTCTTGTCGTCCGCAGACTTGGCCGCATCGGAGGCGATCGCTTTGGCCGCGGCCTCCGCCGCCTGGGCCGCCTGCTCGGCGGCCTGATGCGCGGCACCGGCGGCTGCCGCCTGATTCTTGGCGTTGGTCAAGGCATCGTCGGCGGCCTTCTTCTGGGCCGGGGCGTTGGCCAGCGCCTGCGCGGCAGCCGTGGCCTGGGCCTGCGCTTGCTGCTCGCCTTGCTGCGCCTGGGTCAAGGCGGTCTTGGCGGCATCGGCCGCCTTGCGATTGGCCATGGCGTCGGCCGCGGCCTTCTGCTTCTCCGCCTCGGAAACCACTTTGGCGTTGGCCTCCGCAGCCGCCGCAGCCTGCTCGGCCGCTTGATACGCCGCCGCAGCCGCGTCTGCCGGGCCCTTGACTTTGGCCAAGGCTTCGTCCGCCACCTTCTTCTGCGCTTCGGCCTCGGCAAGTTTCTGCGGGGCCGTAGCGGCCATGCCCTGCGCTCGTTGCTCGTTCTGTTGCGCCGTGGACAGCGCGGCCTTGGCCGTGTCCGCCGTTCTGCGTTTGGCGACCGCCTGGGCCCGGGCCTTCTTGGCTTCCTCGTCGAGCTTGTTCGCCGCATCCAGCGCGACCTTCGCCGCGGCCTCGGCTTCCTTGGCCGCCTTCTCGGCTGCATCGTACGCTTGCTGCAACGGAGTCGCGGCGGCCTTGGCTTCGGCCAGAGCCTTGTCCAACGGGGGCTTCGCGTTGGTCGCTTCGGTCAGGGCCTTGATGGCCTCGGGCAAGTTGGCCTCGGCTTGCTTCAGTTCCGCAGCGCCCGGGTCGCCCGCCAGATTCTTTGTGTCCGTGGCCACCTGCCGCTTGGTGCTGGCCGTTCGGCTCGCTTCGGCGAAGGCCGTGTCGGCCTTCTGCATGGCAGCCTTCAGGGGGGCGATCGCGGCCTCTGCGGCCCTGGCTGCCTCTGCCGCCGCGTCGTACGCGGCCTTCGCTTTGGCCTCGGCGTCGGTGGCAGCGCCGGCATTCGCCGGTTTCGGGGCTTCCGCAGCGTGAGCCACTGGCCCAACGGACAACGCAATGGCAACCACGAATAGCAAAATGCTCTTGATTTTCATCGCACATCCCCTTGAAGCTGATCTGGGAAGGCACTCCCCACTACCCGTGGAGCCCTTCGTCATGGACCGAGCCGTCTCCGTTGTTGCGGATCACCGTATCTGGATATCCGGAACCAAGTCGTTAGGGCGGGGGCCTTGCGTCAGCCCTTGCCAGGTGGGTTCGTCGAGGCGAGCGTGCGAGGTAGTTCCCCGCTACACTAAGGTTCCGGTGCTTGCGCTCGATGCCTTTCAGGCAGCAGGTGCATCTGGGGGATGCGTCCTAACGCCTGAGTCTTCATCGAGGCCTGTTGCGTGGGCTGGATTGAATGTAGGCTACCAGCACCTAGCCTACCCAGCCGGTCTTCTCGTTGCAACACCCCAGGTCACGCTCCCGGCCAACTTTCTTGAGTGGCCCAAAGTATTCATTTGTCCACGCTTTTCGGCCCCGTTCGGGTTGGAGGCAGGTCGCAAGGACGCGGCCCCGACCGACGCGTGAAACACCCGTCGCCACCGCTTCGACCGAAGGGCATCTTCGTCAGGCGAGGTGTGTGGAAACGAACCGAAGCACGCCGCGAGCCACGAAGAAATATACGTTGGACCTGGCACAGAGGCGTCACGAACATCCGTGGCGCGCACACGAGCACGCCTTTCCGCGGAGGGCGAGAATTCCTTCTTTGACGATCAGAGCGACCATGAGCAGCCCCGCCACAGGATCGGCCCACCACCAACCGAGCACTGCGTTGGCGACCAATCCGAGCAACAGGACTGCGGACAGGCAGGCACAGATGTCCGTTTGCCTCGAATCGGCGTGCTGAGCGTCGCTTTCCAGACGCGACGCGACCTTTCGTTTCGCGCGAGCCAACAACGGCATGACCGCCAGCGACGCCACCGCCAACCCGATTCCAGCGTAGCTTGCGTCAGGCGCTTCTCGCAGAATCAGCGACTCGGCCGATTCGTAGGCCACGAAGGCGCCCAACACCAGGAAGCCCATGCCCACCAAGGTGAGTGCGGTGCGCTCCCGACGCTCGCCTTGCTCGTCGTAGAGCCTCCATAGCAGCACGGCGCCCGCGTGGTAACAGTCTGGCCTGCTCCCACACCAAGTCGTAGTCGTCCCGAAAGACAAGGCCGACGGCCGCAACTCGCATCGCACCGCCGTTTCCATCGGAGCACACCGCGGAAGCGTTCGATCAACGCCGGCATTTGCACGTTCCCCGACGGCCGGCGACTCCCTGGATCGCTGGCTATCGGCTGTTTCCGCAGTTGGTGGCGTGCTGTTGCATGGCGGCTTTGGCCTGGGCGGCGACGTTGTCGGCCGTGATGCCGAAGTGTTTCAGAAGAACGCCGATCGGGGCCGAGGCGCCGAAGTCGTGCATGCCGACGAAACGACCGCAGCGCCCGAGGTACTTCTCCCAGCCGAACGACGTGCCCAGTTCCACGCCCACGCGAGCATGGCAATCGGGCGGGAGCACCGAGTCGCGATACTCGGCCGGTTGGGCGTCGAACAGTTCCCAACTCGGCAGGCTCACGACCCGGGCCTGGATGCCCTCGGCGGCCAGCTTGTCGCGGGCTGCCAGGCACAGCGCGATTTCGCTACCGGTGCCGATCAGGATCGCTTGCGGCTTGCCCTGCGGGGCGTCGGCCAAGACATAACCGCCGCGGGCCAGCCCGGAAGCCGGGGCCAATTGGCTGCGGTCGAGCGTGGGCAGGTTTTGCCGCGTGAGCACGAGCGAGACAGGGCGGTCTTTCAGCGACATCGCCACCCGATAGGCCTCCAAGACTTCGTTCGCGTCCGCCGGACGGATGAGGATCATGCGTGGGATGGCCCGTGCCGCCGCCAACTGCTCGATCGGCTGGTGCGTAGGACCGTCCTCACCCACGCCGATCGAATCGTGCGTGAAGATGAAGAGGATCGGCAGCTTCATCAGCGCGGCCAACCGCATGGGCGGGCGCATGTAATCGCTGAAGACAAAGAACGTGCCCGTGTAGGGACGTAACCCGCAAAGGGCCATACCGTTGGCGATTGAGCCCATCGTGTGCTCGCGGATGCCGAAGTGCAGGTTGCGCCCCGCCGGATTCGCGGCGCTGAAGCTACCTACATCGGCGAAGTTGAGCATGGTATTGTTCGACGGCGCCAGGTCGGCCGACCCGCCCAACAGCCAAGGCACGTGCTTGGCCACCTGGTTGA
>CAZFKF010000129.1:0-9112 GCA_964518805.1 uncultured Planctomycetaceae bacterium
ACCGCAAGATCCACATCGCCGATTGGAACGAGAACGACGCCGACGCCAATTGGTCGCGGAGGCGCACGGCGATCCACGAGATCGGCCACAACTGGGATTCGGGCGACGAGGCCGACCACCATCCCGGCGGCGACGGCTATTGGGCCGACTTCCGCGACGCCCACGACGACTCGGACAGCGATGACGACTACGCCCGATCCTACGGCATGACGAACATCCGCGAGGATTTCGCAACCTGCCTGGAGGCGGCGATGGACTATCGCACCACCGGATTTCCCGCGGCGCCGTCGGCCGTGCTGAATGCCAAGCTCGCGGCGTTGGACGCCTTCCTGGGCTCGTTCGTTTGAGCCTACGGTCGCCGGAGCGAGATCACCACCGTCGCTTTTGCCGCCAGCGGAACCTCCACCATGCCATTCTTCACAGGCGCATCTTGGCCACCCGGCTGCAACGCAGCCTTGAAGTCCTGACCGCCCAGTGCCGCTGGAATCAAGCGGACCTGGGCGGTTGCGGCCTGCTCGGCCGGGTTGTGCAGGACGAGGTGAATCCGCCCGCCGGAGCCGTAACGTTCGATCCGAACGTGCTCCGGAATCACCCGAGCGCCGGGGATTGGCTCCCAACCGGCGGCAACCAGTTCGCGAAGCGGCCCGACGCATCGCTTCATGGCCCCAAGGTCGTTGCCGTGTCCGGGGTAGATAGCGTGCAGCCAGTGCCGCGGCACTTCCCAGGAAGGACGAGGGGCGTACGGGAGATCGGTGCAGGGCTTGCGATAGGCGATGGCCCGGATGAAGTCCGCGTCGGCGAACTCGGTGGCTTCCGCCCCAAACACGTCCAGGTAGGGCGCAGCGAAGGTAAGCCAGCCCGGCGTGTAGCCCCACGAGCAGTTGGCCATAAGGACCTTTTTCTGGGCGTGCATCTGGTTGGCCAGATCGCGGACCCATTCCACGGTGGAAAAAGCGGTCACTTGCACGGGCTGATAGTCAACGGCCGAGAAACTGAGAGGGAAGCGGGCGTAACGGAAATGCTCGCGGCGATAGTTGACCGCCGCATGTTCGCCATAGCCCCCGAAGGAATCGAGACCGATGCCGTCGTAATGGGCCCCGTCCTTCTCCATGTTCCGAAGCGAGGGTGCGATGATCTGCTGAAGGTTCAGAAGCCCCTTTCCCTCAGGAATACCCGGAGCCAGATTGCACGAGAGAATCGCTCCCCACTTGCTCTTGCTCATCCACTCGAATTGGCCGATCGTGCAATAGGGCTGGCCCGAGATATCGTGGTTGAGCGATTTCTCCACGGCCCGGGCCGTGGCGCGGATGCGGTCGTGAAGGCTTTCCTGGGTGGGGCTCAAGGGATAGATGCGGTACGGCTGGCTTTCCACCGCGGCCAGTTCCCGCTGGTCGCCTTGCGCCAGTCTGCCAAGACGTTCCAGCACCTGCACCGAGGTCGGCGCGCGGGCGAAGTCTTCCATGGTCTGCTGGTAGGTCTGCGGCTCGATATAGAACAGGGCGAGCGGGCCCTTGGCGTTGTCCCACTTGACGGCGTCCGCTCCAAGCGGTCCCCAGTGGAAGCCGTAACCGGCATCGACGGCGCCGTCCGTCTTGCTCATGTCGCCCCAAACGAACCAACCACCTTCCCGGGCGACGCGTTTGGCGAAAAACTCGGGAAATAGCTCGTAGTATCGCTTCAGCGCCGAGCGAAAGCCCCACGCCGGATCGTGCCGGTAGAGCAAGATCCGAAACGGCGCCTCGGACAACGGACGGCCATCCGCGCGTCGCTCGGGCACGAGCCCGAAATCGATCGCCAGGTAGAAGAGCCGCAGACGCGGATTGTAGGCGATTCGATGGACCACGGGTTCATCCATGCGCACGGCAAGCGACAGGCCGGCGCGGTCCGGCAGCGTGACCGCGCCCAGCGGATACTTCGAATGGCTGCCTTTCAGCCCGTATCCAACGCCGGTTTCCAGGCAACTCAACTCCGAAGGCTTGTCGCCGGGCGTGCGCGATCTTGCCACGCTGTCCCACCATGTCCAGTTGTCCCCGACCGGAACCGCCAGGTAGATGGTGACGGCGCGATCCTCGCCGCGCGTGTCGGCCACGGTGCCGGCAATTTCGGCATGGTTTGCATGGGTACGATACGTGGCCCTCACGGATAGGCCGAGTTCGCGGAGTTGGGCCGCCTGCTCCACCGTCTCGCCGACGCGCTTGATCGTGCCACCGACCATCACCGGCGGACCGGTCTTCGTCGCGTCACGCACGAGCAGCCCGGTCGGGCAGTCGCGAACGGCGGTGGCGATCGCCTTTCCGTCCACGCCGATGCGGGCCAGTTCCCCCGCACTGCCGATGCCGAGTTCCAGTCCGTCCTGCGTCTTCACGCTCCCCGCCGGCTGTCCCAAGGCGCCGCGGATCTGATCCCGGCCGAAGACCTTGGTGTCCAAAACCACGGCCTCGCCGTCAGCCTTTTCGAGTTCCAACTTGGCCACCTCCCAGCGGTACTGATGCTGCTTGTCCGGAGGAAGCTCGTACAGGTACAGGTCCAGCTCGCGGATGGTCGAGCGGCGAATGTCCATCAGCCACTCGGTCAGTTCCAGCCAGCGGTTCACCGGCACCAGGTGGGCGACGACCTGCTGCTTCATCGGGTTGCCGGGATAGTCGGGCAAGCGGGTCTGCTCGTCGTAGAACACCAGGGCGATGTGCTTCTGGCGGACGTCGGGGTCGGAGCAGACGACCCGAAACCGCAGGTTCAACCACGTATAACGGCGCCAGTCTTCGGGCTGAGCGAGCACGAGACGGGCCTTCGGGAAGTCTTCGACACCACCGTCGGCGCGGACGTCCACTGCCAGTCCGCGTTCGGCCTTGGCAAGACCTATCGTTGGGCCGGCATGATCGGTGCCGACAACCCATCGGCTCGGGTCCTGAACCAGGTCGCGGCGATCCGGCTGCGCCCAACACGGCAGCACCAGCACGGCCCAGGCGACCCACGCGCCGGCCGCGGTCTTGCTACGAGTTGGGAAGGACGGCATGCGAGCGAAGCCTCGGCGTAATGCGATCGTCATGGTTTTGTTCCGAGAGTTGAGTGGACCGTCCCCAGCCGCGGCTACGGCGCGATGGGCTTCAGGACGCCGGCTGACCGGCGGCGATACTCTACACTTCTTCCACCAGGCGCAGTCCCATCAGGCGGGCCAGGTGTCCAAGATCCTTGGTGTAATCGCCGTAGTAGGCGACGCGGTGGAGCGATGCGTAGTAATCCTTGGCGCTGGCGCCCAGGGCCCCGCCGCCCCAGTTGTACAGCAGCTTCGTCGCGTCGCGGACCTCGGCCACGAGTTCGGTTCGGCAGCCGCGTTCGGCTCCCGCCGGCACTTCCGGCACTTCGATGATCGTTCCGGTGAACACCAGCAGGCTTTCGAGGTGGATCATCTTGGTGAACGTGAGCTTCTGCCCGATGCGATAGTGGACCTCCGGCACCGCGCCGCCGCGGAGTTCGGCGTGCCGGCGCAGAAGATAGGGCGCCTCGGGCCCGTTGGGGCCCTCCATCTTCAGCGGGGCGGAGCAATGGGACAGGTGGAAGGCGTTGCGGGCCATGTCCACGCCCGCCGCATTGCCCAGGAATCCCGCTCGGTTGAAGGCATGCTGCATCATCAGCATGGTCAGCACGCAATCCGCGTCGCCGTCGCAAGCCGCGGGAATGCCCCGGCCGTTGAGTCGCGAGAAGCCCAGGCAGGGGAAACCTCGCGGCAGCCAGCGCATGCAGGTCCCCACGCAGAGCGCCTGAACGCGGTTCTCGGCGATCAAGCGTTCGAGGGCCAGGCTGGCGCAGGCCGCCTTCACGACGTCCTCGCGTTTCGGCTCGACGACTTGCTTGGCGCGGTCGATCCAACCTTGGGCGTCGGCCTCGGCGGCCTTGGCGTCCGCGGCGGCCAGCGCAGCGTCGTAGCGACCGTCCGGAATGGCCACGAGTTCCACGCCAAGACGTTCCTTAACCTTCTCGGGGGCGAACGACTCGGGTGTTCCCTTGAAGGGCGGCGAGACGAGCACGCGACTCTGACGCAGCAGCGGAACGACCCGCAGCAGCGCCGCCGCCCGTTCCAGGTCCCCGAAGTCGCTCGTATTGAACAGCGTCACGCGATGCCCTTCCTCCACCCAGCGCGGCACGAGGCACCAGTCGTGCCCCCCGATGACCGGCAGGTGAAACACGGCCGCCGGCCGGCGCTGCTGAAAGACCACGGGCATGACCGCGCTGAGGCCGAAGATGCTGGCGCTGATTGCCAGCACCGGGGCATTGGGGCCGGCCTTGGCCAGCAACTGCGCGGTCTCCTCGGCGGTCGTCGCCTGGCCCACGACGAACTCCACGTTGCCCAGGTTCTTTTCGGCCTCGGCGAGGCGCTTCTTGGCCGCCTCGATCTTGGCTTCAGGAGTCCCCCAGCTACGATGGGCCGGAGCGCCGGCCACGATCGCACAGATGCGGACCTTGGCCGCCGGCGAGGCCTTCGAGGCCTCGGCGCCGACGGCCAGGCTGTTGGCCGCCCAGGCCATGCTGCTCAGCGCCCCCGCGGTGCCCAGAAACTCGCGACGCGTGCATTGTTCACACATGATGCATTCCTCCCCAGGGACGTCCTTCGGACCCACAACTCGAATTGCAGGATCGGTAGCTCGAACTGTTGCCCCATTTCATCAGTTTGGCGGCGGTAATGCAATGCCGGCCCCAGGGGCGAACCGTCGGGGGCATACAGCACCTGGCCGTCGAGAAAGATCGTAGCCTCAAACGGATCGGTCGCGAGATTCACGTCGACGCGCCCTGGATGGCCGATCCAAACGCCTAGGGCCATCACGACCGGAGACTCCCTAACGGGCGTGCCCGGCAAGGGCGACCCGAGGCCATTCGCCAAGGGCGACTGGCTGATCCGCTGCAAGGTTGAGAAGAGACCGGGCAGCACGAAAGTCGAGTAAGGTCTTGGGGCCTCGATTGCGTCACTCGTTCACGGCGTCGAACATGGCGATGACGTTTTCGGCGGGGACGTCGGCGAGGATGTTGTGGACCTGCTGGAAGACGAATCCGCCGCCGGGGTTGAACACCGAGATCTGCTCGCGCACGTGACGGCGGATCTCGTCCGGCGTGCCGCGCGAGAGGACGAGGTGCGTGTCGCAACCGCCGCCCCAAAACGTGATATCGCGACCGAAGTCGGCCTTCAATCCCCGGCTTTCCATGCCGGTGCAGGAGATCTGCACGGGGTTGATTGCATCCAGTCCCGCTTCGATCAGGTCGGGCAGAAGGGGCCGGACACCGACGCAGCAGTGGAGCATGACCTTCACGTTGGCCAGTTCCTTGGCCCGATGCCACATCCGCGCGTGGCGCGGTTTGAAGAACTCCTGGTACATGGACCGGGAGAGCTGCGGCCCGTTCTGCATGCCCAGATCGTCGCCGAAGACGATGATGTCGATCGACGGCCCAACCAGGCGGAGGAAGCGTTCGAGGTTGGCAAGGTGAAGCTCTACGATGCGGTCGAGAAACGCGTGGGCCCGGTCGGGATCGGCGGCCAGGAGCATGAGGAATCTGTCGATGCGGTAAAGGAACTGGCCCATCTCCAGGAGGTTCCCACCGAAGAGGCCGATGATCGCCCGGTCGGTGCGGGCACGGAGTTGCCGCGCTCCCTCGGCCAGCGTCTTCTCGCCTTCCGGGCCGGCCCCCAGCGGACCGGGAGGACTGGCGACGGTGCACCAGATGGTCTCGTCCATGGCCTCGGGAAACCGATCGAGATCGTCGCTTTCGAGAAACGGCCAGTGGGTTTGCTCGAAATAGATCGCGCCGTCGGGCATGCGGCCGATCACGCGCCCGCTCTTGCTTCGCAGAACCCAGGCGCCTGGCTGGCGTTCGGGCGCGGCCCAGCGAGGCATTTGGCAGGGGGTGCCGTCGGGCAATGTCCAATCGATCCAATGCTCGTCCGCAAGCGCGAACCCTCGCCCCATCTCGACCGTGTCCACGCGGAATCGATCCAGCACGTCTTCGTCAACAATGGCCAGCTGTTGGATGGGGTCGTAGACGCGGATCGGCCGCTCGGGAAGCCCAAGGGCTTTGCGGAGTCTTGCGTAGGCGATTGCGGCGATACCCGACGAACGATGTCCGCTGAAGTCGATCGGCACCCGGTCGGGCTGTTCGTGGTTCAGGGCTGCCAGTACGCGATCTCGGGATGTCATGGTTGTGATCCTGCCAAGAGGTCCGTGCAGAAGAACTGGTCGGATGCCGGCCCGAAGCGGCCGGGGTTCTATCCTGGTTCCTGTTGCGGAAAGCGTAGGGTGGGACAAGCGGAGTGCAGTCCCACCAATAGACTGCGAGAATTCCGGTGGGACTGCGCTTCGCTTGTCCCACCCTACCTCGTGTCTGCGCTCCCACACCAGAGACATCTTAGCAATCCGCCGGACGAAATGGCAGTCTTGCGGGCGTGTTGTCCAGACGCATCGGTGTGGCATCGCGAAGACAGGACCGGCGAGCGCGGGTTGCGAATTGGCACCACCGGCGGTGGAATCTCACCGCCCACTCTGCTCAGAGAGGGGATAAGAGCAGAACTGGCCTGACTTTCGGCGAAACCCGATTGCGCGATTCTAGCGCCCTCGTCACCCAACGGATGCTATGTTTTACGGGACACGGGCGGCCCATGCCCCGGTCCCTCTCCTCAGAAGATCTTTTCGATATCTCGACGTTGCAGCGTAAGGCCGTTGGGCTTATGGACGTATCCACCATCGTCGGCTTGGTTGTTGCCCTGGGCGCCGTGAGCGGCGCATTGGCCATCATGTCGGGCCACGGCGAGGGCGTCAACCTGGCCGGGTTCATCGATCCGCCGGCGATTCTCATGGTGATCGGCGGCGCGCTGTGCGTAGCGATGGTCGGCTTTCCCATGAAACGCGTCATCGCCACGGTTCGAGCGATCAAGAAACTCCTGTTCTTCCGGCCCGAGAACGTCGCCGAGCTCGTCGACGAGATGGTCCGCCTGGCCGAGGTGGCTCGCCGCGACGGCATCCTGGCCCTGGAGAATCAGAGCAAGGCCATTTCCAATCCGTTCATCGCCATGGGCATCCAGATGGCGGTCGACGGCATCAAGCCCGAGACGGTGGAAGAGGTCATGCGAACCGAGATCCGCGCCATGCAGGGCCGACACGCCGAGGGGAAGAAGGTCATGGAGACGATCGGCCGCTGCGGCCCGGCGTTCGGGCTGGTGGCCACGCTCTTGGGTCTGATACTCATGTTGGGCAATCTGTCCAACGCCGAGACGATCGGCCCGTCGATGGCCATGGCCCTGATCGGCACCTTGTACGGTGTTGCCACGGCCAACTTCTTTGCGATTCCCATGGCCGAAAAGCTGGCCTGCTTGAGCCACGAAGAAGCGATGATCAAAGAGATTGCGGTCCGCGGAGTGATGGCCATTCAGTCGGGCGATAGTCCGCGCATCGTCCGGCAGAAACTCAGCACCTTCCTGCCCCCAAGGCTCCGCGCCAATCTGCGTGAGGGGGCGGCGTGATGCAAGACGTTCTCGAGCCATCTTCGGAAGGGGGAGCGCCGGAGTACATGGTGTCGTACGCCGACATGCTCACCATTCTGCTTTGTTTCTTCATCGTGCTGTACGCCACGACCGGAACGACCAGCGACGGCAAGGACAAGGGGGAAAAGGGAGGCCGCGGCGCCGCAGCCAGCCAAAACCCCAGTGGAGTGCATCAAGGCGCCGGGCCGAGAGACGGTCCCGGTGGAAGGCTGGGCGTGGGCCTACGCGAAGGGGGCGGCTCGTTCGGAAACAAACCCACTTCCGAGGAGAAGCCGACCGCAATTTCCATGGACAAGGTGTTCGAGTCGCTCTATTACCGTTTCGGCCCTGACTGGACGCTCGCCAACTGCTGGACCGGTGGACCGCCGCAACTCCGCAGTGCCGTTGCCGTGCCATCGGGTCGCGACAGCAAAGGCCCCGACCCGTCCAAGGGCCGACGGGGCCTGGCGGGTAACGATCCGTACCGCGCCCGATCGGTCAGGCCGGGCGACGACATGTTGGTCGGCGGCAGGATCTACTTCGACGAGTTCTCCGCCGACCTGACGGAGCGCGAGGCCGCCCGGCTTCGCAATACCGCCGAGGAACTGGCCGGAAAGATTCAGAAGATCGAGATTCGCGCTCACACTTCGACGCGGCCTCTGCCGCCGAACGCGCCCTACCGCGACCACTGGGAGTTGGCGTTCGCTCGCTGTCGCAAGGTGAAGGATTTCCTGGTTGCCGCCGGCATTGACCCCGGCCGAATCCGGATGAGCGTGTGCGCCGACAACGAACCCTTGGACACCGACGACGACTCTCTGCCGGCCCAACGCAACTCCCGCGTGGAAATCCGCTGGCTCAACGAGTACATGCATGCCCCGTCTGGCACGGTGCGCAGGGTCTCGGCCGAACGCGGCGCCGGCCGGTAGCGCCATCTACCAAGCGAAAAGGGCCGGGGAGGACCCGGCCCGATCGCAATCCCGTCTCTCGGAAAGACATGCTTAGTCGAGGAAGCCGACGAGTTCCTGGCTGCGGCAGGGCTGTTGGAGCTTGCGCACGGCCTTGGCCTCGATCTGGCGGATTCGCTCGCGAGTGACCTTGAAGATGTGCCCCACTTCTTCCAGCGTGTAGCTGTAGCCATCGCCCAATCCGTAGCGGAGCTTGATGATCTCGCGCTCGCGGTAGCTCAGCGTCTTGAGCACCTTGCTGATGCGGCGACGGAGCATTTCCTGAGTGGCGCCGATGGCCGGGCTCTCGGCAGTGCCATCGGGCAGCAGGTCGCCGAAGTGGCTGTCTTCGCTGTTGCCGACCGGCCGATCAAGGCTGATCGGGTAGCGGCTCATGGCCATCACGCGGCGCGTCTCGTCGAGACAGGTCTCGCTGGCCCGGGCGGTCTCTTCGAGCGTGGGCTCGCGCCCCAAATCCTGCAGGAGCTTGCGCGAGACGTTCCGCACGCGAGACATAGTCTCGACCATGTGAACCGGGATGCGAATGGTGCGGCTCTGGTCGGCCACGGCGCGGGTGATGGCCTGCCGAATCCACCAGGTGGCGTACGTGCTGAACTTGAAACCGCGGAGATACTCGAACTTGTCCACCGCCCGCATCAAGCCCGCA
>CAZFKF010000130.1:0-9093 GCA_964518805.1 uncultured Planctomycetaceae bacterium
AGATGAGGCTTGAATTGTCCCACAAGTTCTCCTGACAAGCAAAGAGGATTCCTATGGCACAGGACGCGGACGCTTGCGGATCAATCCCCGCCATCGAGAACCGATTCATTCGAAAGCCCGACACAGGCTTCGAGATCCGAACCGACTCGCTGAAGAAGCTCGGGCAATTGGGCGCGTTGCGGCGAGCGCCGGCGGCAACCCTATCGCGATTCGTCCCAACCCGGGCGCTAGCCTTCCGTCTGCCAATGCCCTTCCTATCGGAGAGCTGGTCGACCTGTCCATCCCGCGTGACTTGGCTGTCCACATCGTCGGCTCGGACGCCGGCAAGGAGAAACGCATGCGTCCGCACGGCGCGATGACCCAAGGAGCCATGCCCCAGGAAAATGCGGCTGTGGAGAGCTTCATGAAGCCTTTTCTCGACCAGGAAATCGACCGCGTGCAAAACAAACGCACTGGTCGGCCGGCGGCGACGTACGTCGGAAAGGCGACCGTCGAGCAGGCCCTTGCTTTGAAAGCCTACTGTGACCGGTTCGCCAAGAGTGCCAAACAGCATCTTGTCGCCAAGGGACACGATGATCGGCAATACCGAACCAAACAGCGGCTCGAACAAGCTCGGGCGCTGATCCGTCAGATCAATGCGGCGCTGGGGCTGCCAGCCGATGATGGTCGATCTCTCGATGAGTGCATCCAAGAGATTCTCGGTCAAGCATTACGACTACGCGATCAACTTCGAGATCTTCGCAGTCTCTGCGTACCGCAAGGCGCCACGGTTCCGGGGCCGGAAACCGCCGCTACACCGGCGAGGGACCTGGTCGAGTTCCTCACACCGCTGAATGCCCTGTTGGAGCGGATCCGTACGATTGGGAAATCGTAAAACGAGGGATGTGGAGTGAGCAGGGCAGGGATGTCCTGTTCCTCTTCGGTATTTCTGGACTACAGCCGCGTCGGGCGCAACGAATATGGAAGCCTCTCTTGTGCCGCGGACATTACCTACGGCTTCTCCGCAGCGCGGGGAACCACATTTCACGGGAAAGAGCAGGGTTCAATGGGGGAGTAGGAAAAACGGAGCCCGTGACTTCGACGGGATCATGGGATCTTCAACGATCCACGGTCTGCCCACCGCCCAGTGCGGGCGTGCCAGCTTGTCTGGTCACCTAACCACGCATCGACCTGAAGGAGAATCGAAACAGGAAGAATTTGGAATGAAAGTGGAAGCAGGATTTTAGTGAGAAGAAAATGCAGCATGAGAAGAACGAGTGGGAAGAACAAAGCAAGGGCATTCAAGTTCACTTTGAAGTTGAAAAAGCAAAGGCAAAGGTAAGGGTAAGGGAAAAGGTAAGGGTGAAGGATTTGTAAACCCTACATCAGGCGGTGACGAAGGCACGGGCCAACGGCCAGCGCGGAGTGCGTCCACCGCCGTGGCAAAGTGCTGAAACCGGCACAGCATTCACTTGGCCGGAACGGCAAGCATGTTGGTCACTTCGGCCTGAATGGCAATCGTCAAGTAGTCAATGGAGGAGATTCCTATGAGTAACGAATCGCAATCGCAGAGCAGGACCACGGCGATCAGCCAGGGCCGGAGGCGAAGCACCGTGCTGCCCGAGGGCTATAGCTGGCTCTCCGTGCCACTCCCCACGGCGGCGCTGGACCACCTGCACATCCAGGCCCGGCGTTCCGCCATGCCGTTTCGTCAATACGTCCAAATCTGGGCAATGGATGCCTTTCCTTACAACCCGGAAGCAGGGCTGGCGACGGCACCTGAACATGCAGCGGTGCCGGCGAACTGACCGTAGCCGCCGCCGGCCTAGGTCGCGCTGCATGCCCTGTGCATGTCTCGGCACTTTGATATCCAAATGGAGGCCAAACTATGGAAGAAATGTGCCTGGATCAGGTCCACCACCTGACCGACAACCCGGACACGTCGGTCCAGAAACTCGTGTTCTCGTGGAACGACCCGTCCGCGCTGCCCATGCTCAGGAGAGAGACCATTCTCCGGCAGAAGCTGCAAGGGTGCTTTTACATCAACCCGGTCTTCGAGGTCCATTGTCCGGTGTTGACCCCTGAATTCCTTGCGAAGGCCCGCAAATGCCAGGCCGCTTGGTTCCGCCTTCTTGACCGCCAATTCCCGGGTGGCGGCTGGCGAAAGAAGATGGAGATCACCAGGGATATCCGCCAACGGCAGGCCGAGTTCACCGGAATCCTGATCATCCATGCTCTTGAGGCAGATCCTCAGGACTGGATCAAGATCGAAACGATCCTAGGCATCCGTCCCGAAATCATCCGGAGGCCCGAGGCCTTTCGGCTCCTGGAGAACCGTGATTGGGATGCTTTGAAGCAAATCTCCCGAGCGGAGCTCGCGCAGCATTTGGCCAGGGGTCCCGGACATTGTGCTTTCGTCACCCCTGGAATCAGCGTGCTCAGCGCCGCCCCGAGCCCGGCCTTCTTTTCCGAGGCCGACACACGCGAGGCTAAGTGGCACGGAGCGCTGTACAAACTGTTCGGAAACCGAGCCAAGCACGACCTGATGTCCCAGGCCGACTGGCCAACCAGGATGTTGGTCTTCAACGGCACTTTGGCTGTTGGTGATGCACTCTACCTTCCTGGGCGATGGCCCCATCGTCCCCTCGACGAGAAAAGACTACGCACAAGCCCGTTTGGCACCCGTACCGTACCACCCGAGTACCTGGGGTTGACAACACGCGCAGCGCCCGCGAAGGAACCGAGTTTATCCTCAGATATTTCCAATAAATCAACGCTGTCCACAATCCAACCTCGGCCACAAATCATTCGATGCCTCGGGGAAGGTGACTGAAGCAGACCCAGAAATCAACTCCTCCTCGTGCTCTCGCCGGTTGCCCATTGACGTTCAGCCATTATTTCGTGATCCCCAGAAACCAACGCGAGCGAGACAGACCTGGAAACCCGGAGTACGAAGAACGAGTGGAGCAAATTAGATGAGCAATCCAGTGCCAGGCAATTACATCCAACAAGCGAACACGAGCGACAAGGTTCGGTTACGGACACTTAATGTCGAAATCCCCGACGAAACGTATTGGCACGTACGCCGCTGTGCAACCGAATCGCGGCTTTCCCTCAAGGAATTCATGGCCTTGTTTTGCCGGGAGGCACACCCCTACCGGGCAGAGCAAGGCATCGACGACGAACCAGTCCCCTCCGACACCTAATACTACCGGGAGATTCGCAGGCACAAGATTTCGTTGGAACCAGTCTGCATGGCCATGTGAAGAATGTCACGATTAACCATACCCTCTTGCTGAAAGGGTCGCGAACCATGTCAGAGCAACAGCCCATCCAGCCAGACGCCGCCGCAACTCCAGAAACGGCAACCACGCCCGCTGGACGCACGAGCTACACCAGATCAGGCTACCAAGTGTGGCCGCTCTATCTGAACGACACCGACTGCAACGACGACGTGCTAAGCACTCACCACCACACCCCCCAAGGGCTCGCCGAGGCCGTCGAGCACGCAACCGATATAGCGAACCACGCGAGCGTTGGGTCACGGTGGGGCGATGGAAACCACGTGCTCAACGATGCGTATGGCGCGGTCGTCTATGAGTACGAAATTCGTTTCACGGAAGTATGCCGACGCGTGATTTCGAGTGAGAAAGAGAGGCTGCTCAGCGAGCGTTACGTCCTTCCTGAATACGACACCGCCACAGAGACAGGGTTGGAGTACTTCGTAGGAGTGGCCAGTTCCTGTATCGCCGCGCTTAATGAGTGGCATTGGGATGTGGCGTCGTATTCTCCCGTAATCTATGAAGACTGCCGGCCGACGAATAGAGCTGCTCCTGAGTGGACCTGGCTCAGAGAAAAGGAAACAGAGGAGCATCTGCAATTGTGGCATTTGGCGTACAAGGCCCTAGAAGACATTGGCAGGCTTTCCGCCGAGGTGGTGGATGAACTGGAGACCCCAGACGTCTATCTTGGGCGAAGAGCAGCTCGCGCGGTACATGGCGTGGTTGTAAAGCTCCTTGAGTATCGGTGGAATCAAACCAAGGTATTTCTCCAGGCGATTCCAGACCACGATACTGGCAACGACAGGCTGCTCGCGGCGATAAGACAGGCCCCCCGGGACATCGTTCAACTCAGTCGCATACTCGCCGACCTCACGCTGCTGAGCCTACCGCCGATTGATCGCGATAGGGCAACAGCGACATCCCGCACACAAGTGGAATAGTCGCGCCTGCGGCGGAGCTGACCGGCGCTGAGAAGCAGGCCCCCTTCATGTTTACTCAACACTTGTCTGCCGCACTAGAGGTCACACATGGACAACGATTCCCTTTCCCTGGCCCTCGATGGAGACGGCCAACTGATAACTGATGGTCGCACCAAGAAGGTGCTTGCGGAGAGCGCGAAGAGACTGGAGCCCTACTGCATCTGTCCGATTACCGAATACGAGGTTGGGGTGGCAATCATGCTTATGCCAATCGATCGTCCGCCCGACACCACTACGATGCAAAGGTATGTCGAGTGGGTGTACGTGCGCACACATACGGAGCCAGCGAGGCCGATCACCATTCCTGAAGGAAAGGCCATCGAGGCCAGAGGAGACGTACCCCCTCTAGGATACGCACTCTTGGCAATTCGCGGCGACGGCGGAAAAAGCGATGTGTTTGCCCGAGAAGACGCAAGGCCATTTCTCACCAAGGCAGCCGACGCATTAGAACACATGCTGAAATCACCAGTTCAGGTTGAGCAAGTAGTGGGAGCGATAGCTCTCACTATGCCACCCGGCACATACATTTTGGGCCGAGATCTCGACCTTGAGAATCCGCAGACATTAGCGACATTGGCGAGCGTGCTCGACAGAGTGCGGTGCAACACCGCTTCGCTCCCACAGGCAGAGCAGTTGAAGGAGGACGATGACCGGTAGTCGAGGGTGCCCGCTGGCGTCTCAGCGTGCTGGCATAAACACCATCACACGAGGTCAAATGCGTCCTCATGCCTCATGCGCCTTAGACCGACATTCTGCAGATCAAGCCTTCTTCCTATAGCCTTTCGGGCCCACGGTGCCCTCTTTAGCAAGGTGCAGAACGAGCAGGTTATTATGTCACGCCAAACACGCGAACTGAAAAAACGGAAACAGAGCTGCGAGCGTAACCGAGCAAAAGAGCGGTATCGTGAATCGGTCGTCGCGCGGGTGAAAATACTTCTTCGCCACCTCGGCGTTTTGGACGCTTGTCGGAGGGCGAGGATCAACCTCTATGCTCTGTGTCCATCCTGTCGTTTCCGACGCATGACGGTTAGGCGTAGTCCCACTTTGTCAGCATCCCCTCACACTGATGGCATCCTGCGTGCCCTCCAGCGTGTCGTAGACGGGGTCATGTGCGACTTACCAGGTGGCTATTCGTGCTCGCTACAGGAGATTATAACTCTTGTGTGGCCACTACTCGATTCAACATATCATACCGCCGATGATGACGAAGATGTCCGTAACATCAAACGCGCGATTAGAATGAGCGCGGTCGCTGAGGCATGTCTGTCACGCGACCTTGAAGAGCGATTAAGGACGATTCTGTGGGACACACTACGTCGCGTATTGGTCTGTTGCGGCCGAATTGACAGTGCCCTCTATTACCTGGACTTTCAGAAGAATGTCGATGACAACCGTGGATCTCACCTTACCCTTGTTCTGCATCGGCAAGAGGCTCGCGTTGAGCGCGTGAACATCGATGGGAAGCCCCGATCGGGATATTGGTGTGGGCTGCCGGTCTTCCCCGGGGGTATCGAGTGGATCACATGGAAGGGCGACACGCTACGGATGGCAGACGCAAACCGCGAGTACCCGGTGCTTGTTCAACAGCACGCGTTGGACCGTCTCTATGGCAGGAATGGCCGACTCGGGTTCCTAGCAGGACATGAAGCCGCGCTCCAGCGCTCTCTCTGGATATCCCTGAGACATCCGGCATTTCACCCCTCTGGACGCGACGATGGTAGCGTCTTAGTGGAGTACCGACTGGGCGACCATAAACTCGGCTACTTGGTTGCAAGGGGCGCCTCCAACAGAGTTGTGGTGCTTACATTCTTGTTTTTAACGATGGACTGTACGCCCGAGGGAAGAGAGCTTCGCCGGCAGTTGAGGCTGGGCCGGGATGACAAGACATTTCTCGGGTTCGATAGCCTGGACACATTTGCCTTGACCGACGTGCGAACCGACCGTCATCTTCGGAGTGTGTTGGAGAAATGTGGCTGCGGGCACCTTTGCGAGTTCGGCGACAATGGTCTGCTGGTCAGGGAAGGCCACGCGGATGTCATGAAGGAGTACCTCCAGCTGGACGCGTTCCCAGAAATGGTTGACCCGGCGTCGTTTCAACCGTCCGAACTGAGGCTTTGGGGAATGCCGGTGCCAGTCAAGCGTTCCAGTGATGGAAACGCTCCGTAATCGGGTCATAGTGCTGTGCGCCATGAGGCGTTGTGGTAAGTCGTTCAACCGCCAATTGTTTGTGTTGTGCTTTCGGGGGTCATTTACGAATGGCAAAGAACACCGATTCAATTCTGCAAGGCCCAAACTGTTCAGACCTGGCCCGATTCCTCGGGGAATCGTACCAAAATCTTCACGGCGAACATCCAACCGGATCAGTAGACGTCCCATCGATCAGGATTGACGATCGCGGAAGGGATGACATCAGCTCCGGTTTTTGCCGCATGTCGGTACTGATTGCCGACAAGTCGAACGATGGATTTACTCTCTACCTGTGGAACCCGCCCCTGGATGACGAGGTCGCTGAACTGATCGAAACCCACGGCGGCAAGGTCACCGGATCGCGTCCGGAAGTGGAGGTGGAGATTGCCCTATTGACCAAGGAAGTCGCCCTGATAAGGACGCTGGCAAAAGCCTTCCGACGCATTGTCGGGCGAGGCGGAAGATACCCCGTTCCAAACTGGAAGTGGATCTGCCCGCGAACAGCGGATTCCCTTGACCGGCTTGCTGATCGGCTCATGGAGTACCGGCGAATCCGGCGGCACGAGCCCTGGCGACTCCGCAGTGCGCCGTCGACTGCCGCCACGAATCACAACTCGGGCGGCAAGGCCGCGAGTGCCGCCACGGTCGCCAAGTTTAGCCATTCTGAGGACGAGGAGGACATCTTCAAGTTGCTCGGAGGCGAATGACTACGGAACCGGCCGATTCAATGCGAAGCGTGACGGGAATCGGTGAACGATTGGGAGGCCATAAACTCAGCCCAGTCTGCACACCCGCCGAGCCTTGTCCCGACGCTACCGCTGGATCGCAAATTGGAAGGCTGCTGCAATGCCACGTTGGAAACACACCTGCAAATACCCACTGGAGAACAGCGTGT
The DNA here is from genome assembly GCA_964518805.1 of uncultured Planctomycetaceae bacterium. GTDB lineage: Bacteria > Planctomycetota > Planctomycetia > Pirellulales > Thermoguttaceae > CALFBP01. The sequence goes on from CAZFKF010000130.1 coordinate 7,323, forward strand.
GATGGGAAACGTAATTTCGGAATCGGTACTTTTGTGCAACCCGCAGTAGGAGAACTATTATGCTGAAGGCCCTGGCTCGACCCACGTTTTGTACCCCGCGGCTGAATGTCTTCCGCGTCGATATCAAACCAACCGATCTGAATCACTTCCGAGCGGTGTTCTTAGGTTGCCAGAACGACGACGAGACTATGCCGTGGCCTGAGATCATCGCTACGGTTTACCTTCACACCCCTACGGGCCATTACTTGGAGATGATTGAGTCCCTGACGCACCCACGCAATGAGCTGGCTACTGAGTTGTGGCTGGGAATCGAACAATACCTAGGGGCTCATCTTGATGCTCGTGCTGTAACAGATGAAGATGCGGCGCTCGTCGCCGCAGTGAGGCGAGCACGAGGCCCCTCTGTTCAGGAGCAGGATGACGATAACGATCCTGAAAAGCTGGAACAGCGTAAACGGGCCTTCTCGCAGCAAAGGGAAATCGAAAAGCGATGGATCATCGAAGACCAACAACCGCGAGAAGGTGAATTGATCCAAGACCGCGATTCGGCCGTCGAATAGTGCGGGACCGACCAAAGCGGCGACCTCGTGCGGAAATCCCTCGCGAAGAATCTCGTAGAGTCGATGAGGTACGCCATTAGGCAACAACGCGAGCGCGCCATCCCTCGGGTACCTCCTTGAGAGCAAGGTCGCTCCAAGGAGGTTCTTCTTGTATGAGCCACATCGTCACGATCACGACCGAGGTCCGAGATGCAGCGGCGGTCCATGCTGCCTGTCGCCGGCTTGGCCTTGCTGAGCCCGTTCAGGGCAAGGCCCGGATGTTCTCCAGCGAAGTCTCTGGACTGTTGGTGAATCTGCCGAACTGGCAGTACCCGGTGGTCTGTGACCCGGGTTCGGGCCAGGTGCGTTTCGACAACTTCGGCGGGCGCTGGGGCGACCAGAAAGAACTCGACCAGTTTCTTCAGGCCTACGCCGTCGAAAAGGCCAAGATCGAGGCCCGCAAGAGGGGGCACACGGTCACGGAACAGCCCTTGGCCGATGGCTCCATCAAGCTGACCATCCAGGTCACCGAAGGCCCAGCATGAAGACCATCGAGATCATCGTGACCCAGGAAGGCAAAACGACCGTGCGAACAGCGGGGTTTCGTGGCTCTTCCTGCCGGGAAGCCAGCCGGTTCATCGAGCAGGCCATCGGGAAAGCCCAGTCGGAACGGGCAACGGCCGAGTTCTATTATCAGACCGAGGCAGTCCAGCAGAGCCAGCAGCAGCGGTCTTGAGTTGGTTTTCCGTACAGGCCAATGATCGGGGCGAGCGAACCAAGTCGCCAAACGCGGAGAGTGGGTGCATTGTGGACACGCAGCAAGTAGCACAAGAGCCCGGCATGGTTGCAACGACGCTCGGATGCCGACAGGAAAGCCTGACACCCGGCCAGGTTCGGGAGCTGTCCGACCCGGAGAAACAGGAGCAATACCGCCTGGCGTATCGGCTCCAGCAGGCAAGAAGATTATGCCCCGGGTGCGGCGAAGATGCTGTAATCTTCTGAGCGGAGAGCACATTCCGCGCGGGTGCAACCGGAAACCCCGGCGTTGCCGGAGTCCATCGATGGAGAACCAACAGGATGGCCGAGTACATGCCTGGTGAGATCTGGATCGGCGGCAGGATCGCCGCCACGCTTGTCCCCGACCTTTGTGCAGCGATCAGCCGGGAAGGCGTTGCCTTGGAGTGGGACGATTGCGACTTTACCCCCGCAACTGCCGAGGACCTGCTCGAAGC
>CAZFKF010000131.1:0-9088 GCA_964518805.1 uncultured Planctomycetaceae bacterium
ATTTTCACCGCAGTGGGCTGAACAAGCTTCCCGCGTGGTTCGGCGGCCAGCCATGGGATTTCACCTGGAACTGGCTGAACTGGCTGGCGGGCCTGAACCTGGTTTTGGAATGGCTCCACCAGCACCTGTTGTGGGTCAATCAGATTCCGGCGTGGTTCGGCGGCAATCCTTGGCAATTGCTGGGAACCTCCGAATGGCGCATGGGCAGCGAGACGGCGATTCTGGGCCTGGGCGCGCTGGCGGCCTTTGCGCTCCAAGCCCGTCCCGTTCGCTTCGGCCTGGCCGTGGGCATGCTGCTGGTGGCCAAGCTGATGTTGTTCGAGACGGGATCGGGCACGATCTACGAGGACCGGAGCTTCTTTGGCGTAGTCCGCGTGCGGGAATCCGTGACCGACCTGGAAGACGGCGGAAAGCGGATTGAACACACGCTGGTGCACGGCTCGACCAACCACGGCGCCCAATGGGCCGACCTCACCCCGGAACAGGCCGAGGAAACGACCGATACGCGCCGGCTGTGGCAGATTGCCGAAAAGGGCCGCATTCCGATTACGTATTACTACCGCACCGGCCCCGTCGGCCAGGTCTTCACCCGGCTGACCGATCCGAAGAAGACCCGCGAGATCGGCGTCATTGGGTTGGGCACCGGCACGACGGCCGCGTGGGGGAAACCCGGCCAGCACATCACGTACTTTGAAATCGACCCGATGGTCAAGCGAATCTCGGTCGATTCCGACAAGCTGTTCAGTTGGGTGACCGACGCCAAGGCGAATGGCGTCGACGTCACGGTGAGGATCGACGACGCCCGGATCTCGCTGGAAGACGACGCGATCGTCCCGCCCGGCACGCTCGACCTGCTGATCGTCGACGCCTTCAGCTCCGACGCCATCCCCATCCACCTGCTGACCAAGGAGGCCGTGGAATTGTACTTCCGCAAGCTCACCGCCGAGGGGATCCTGCTGGTGCACATCTCGAACCGGCACCTGAATCTTGCCCCCGTCGTCGGCAACCTTGCCCGGGAACTCGGCCTGGTAAGCCGCTTGTGCAACGACTACGCCAGCGATGAGGACGCGGCCGACGGCAAGTTCTCATCCGAATGGGTCGTCGTGGTGCGCAACGAGAAACGGCTCGGATCACTGGCCACGAACTCCAACTGGAAGCCCATCCCGCGCGATCGCCGGGTCGGCATCTGGACGGACGATTTCTCGAATATCATGGCGGTCCTCAAGTGGTTCCGAAGCAGCGAACCGGGCGACGACGACGAGGAAGAGTGAAGCCGCGGGCTCGGCCGCCGCAGCGGCGCGAAGGAAGCCGGGGCGTTTCATGCATTTCACGTCGCATGGGTTACACACCTTGGTGAATCGCTCAACGACGGCCTTCTGCCGGCCGGGTACTATGCGATGCCCGAGCAACATGGCGGCGGTTTCATCGCCGACGTCCTGACGCTTCAAGTTCCGCCGCAAGCTGTGCAGCATCTTCCCGTTCCGGAGGGTGGCGTGGCCGTGGCAGAGAATCCGCCGCAGGTGCGCCGCAGGCTGTCGTTGTCCCCGGCGGCGCGGGGCACGCGCCGCACGTTGACCATTCGCCACATCAGCGGCCATCGCATCGTGGCGTTGATCGAGATCACCTCGCCAGCCAACAAGGACCGGGCGACTCACCTGGTCGAGTTCGTGGACAAGGCCGAAGCGGCGCTCGCGTACGGAATCCACCTGGTGCTGGTGGACTTGATTCCACCCGGTCCGCACGACCCCCAAGGGATTCACGCCGCGCTCTGGGCGCGTTATGACGACGAGCCGTATCTGCTCCCGCCCGGCGAACCGCTGACGCTGGCTTCCTACGTCGGCGGGATGCGGCCGGAGGCTTACTTGGAGCATCTAGCCGTGGGGACGCCGCTTGCGGAGATGCCGCTGTTTCTGAATCCCGACCGGTACATCAACCTCCCCCTCGAAGCAACTTATCTGGCGGCGCATCGCGGCATGCCAGCGTTCTGGCGCGATGTGCTCGACGGCAAACAGCCGCCGCCCTAGGGCGGGCTATTTGGCACCCAATTCTGGCGGAGTCGGCCCTGTCCCCCTGCGTCCCGCGAAATTCATGCTCAGTGCGGCCACGGATGCACCCCGCATTGGGCGGAATTCCGGGGAGGGGTTGCAGATTTGTGCCGAAGAGTTATACCTGGGGATTGTCGCACTATCGGTCCGCCGAGTCCTTCCGGAATCGCACAAGGGCGTTCTGACATGCCTCCCCCTACCGATGAGTTCCTGGCCGCCTTGGCCGAGCACCACATCGAACTGCCCGCCGACCAGGTGGAACTCCTCGGCGAGTACGCCTCGCTGCTCTGGCAGTGGAACGAGAAACTCAACCTGACGCGCCACACCGATTACCACAAGTTCGTCGGTCGCGACCTGCTCGACAGCCGGGCTTTTGCCGAGGTTCTTGCACCCAAAGAGAAGGTCCTCGACGTAGGCACCGGCGGCGGCGTGCCGGGCGTTATCCTGGCCATCCTCCGGCCCGACCTGACGATCTGGCTCTGCGATTCCATCGGCAAGAAAGCCGAGGCCGTAGCCGACATCGTGGCCCGGCTCGGGCTGAACGTGCCGGTGATCCACGGCCGGGCCCAGGACCTGCTCGGGCCGTCGTCGTACAACAGCCTGGTGGTGCGGGCTGTGGGTCGGCTCAAAGACGTGCTCAAGTGGTTCCGTCCGCATTGGCAGGACTTCGACCGGCTGCTGGCGCTTAAGGGGCCGGCATGGATCGAAGAGCGCGCCGAGGCCCGTCACCACGGCCTCCTCGGCGACCTGGCGCTGCGGAAGCTCGCCGCCTACCCCATGCCCGGCACCGAGTCAGAAAGCGTCCTGCTGCAAATCTGCCCCAAGAGCCGGATGACCGGCGAAAAGGCCTGCCGCATCACGGCGCTAGGGTGAAAACACTCACAGCGCCAGCTTTTCGGACTGCCACTCCCTCTCCCGTTTACCGGAGAGGGAAGATTGGTTCGATCCGAGCTGCCTTCTGGAGCCGGTCCTCGGCCCACGCAGTCCCAGGCCGAGGACCACCCTGGGGGACGCCTGGCGGCTATGGCTTCGCCTGGGCAGCGATGGCGCTGGCCCGCTCGGCGAGCTTCTTGTTGGCGGTCGCCTTGGCGACCTTCTGCATGGCGGCGGCCACTTCGGCGCTGCGGCCGATCCGCTCGGCGATGGCGACGGCGGCTTGGCACGCCTCCTCTTTCAGGGCGGCATCGCCCAAGTGCGAGGCGACGAGCGTCAGGGCCTCGACCGTGGGAACGTTGCCCAGGGCGCTGAGCACGAGCCGCTTTTCTTCGCTGCGATCGGCCTGAGCCATCGCCTCCTTGAGCGCGTCCAGCTTCTTGGCATCGGGCACGTCCTGCATCGGCACCAGGCGTACGAACCCGCGCAGGGCCAGGACCTTGATCGCCGGACTCGGCGGGTCCTTGACCAATTCGGCCAGCACGGGCACGGCGTCCGAGGTGGGCCATTCGCACAGGGCACGCAGGGCGGTCTCCTTGACTCTCGAATCCGCGTCGGCCGCGGCATCCTTGACCGTCTGGAGGGCCTTGGGACCGCCGGCCGAGCGCAGCGCGCGGATCAGCGCGAGCTTCGCCTCGCCCTGAGCGGTTTCGATCGCCCCGCAGATGGCGTCGACGATGGCCGGAGGCGTTGAGGTGGCCGTGAAGGTCAGCGTCTCGCCCTCGCCGACGGTCTTGCTGGCAGCGGCGCCGTTGACCGAGTAATCGACGCGGAGCTTCTTGCCGATCCCCGGGGTCGGGTCGCCGAAGTTGCCGTTCGTGGCCTCGATGGCCAGCGCCCCGGCCTTGACCAGTTCGGCCACCTTGTTGGTCACGTCGGCCGAGGCTCCCTCGGGCAAGTTGCCGTACACGGCCTTGACAATGACCACGTTGCCGCGGGTCGGGCCGCTGTGGCGGGCACAGAGCGCGCCCAGCGTGCCCTCGGCCGCCTGCAATTCGGCGGCCGAGCGGGCCTTGACCAGGACGCCGAGCAGGGCGGGCAGCTCGGTCAGCCCGGCCTGCTCGCGGAGGGCCTTCAGGGCGGCGATGCGCACGATCGGTTCGTTGTCGCCGGCGGCCTTGAGCAGGCTTTCGCCCGAGCGGGCCATGCCACGCTGCCCGATCATCTCGACGGCCAGGCGGCGGACCTTGATCTCCTTGTTGGCCAGCATGGCCAGGATGGCGGCGTCGGCATCTTTGCCGGGGAAGTTGGCCAGGCAGGCCCGGGCCGCGGTGGCCAATTCCGCCTCGGTTCCCAGCGACAGTTCGGCCAAGAGGGTCAGGGCCGGGGCGTAACCCAAGTGCGTCACGTTGTGGATGGCGGCGAGGCGCACGGCGTCGGGACCTTTGGCCGCCAGGGCCAGCAGGGCCGGCCCGGCCGATGCGTCGCCCCGATAGCCCAGCGTGTTGATGACCAGGAGCTGCTTATCGGCGGGTAGCTTCGGCAGTTCCGCGGCCAGCGCGGCGGTGACTTCTGGGCCGCGAAGCTCGATGGCGGCTCGGGCCGCGGCAGCCGTGAGCACGTAGTCGTCGCCCCGGATCGCTTCGAGCAGCAGAGCGATGCCTTCCTTCTGGCGGATGAGGATCGCGCCGCGAAGTGCCCCGGCGCGGACCTGCTGCGGCGCCGGCTTCATTGCGCGGAGGTCATCGTAGATCGCCTTCGCTTCGTCGTGCTGGCCCGCCGCGGCCAGGGCCTCGGCGCAGCGGAACAAGCCGTCGCAGAAATCAAACTGCTTGGTGCCCGACGTGCCGGCCAGCGAGCCCATGATGGCCTTGGCGGCCTCGATCGTGCCGATGTTGCCCAGCGCGCGGGCCGCGGCTTGGGCGACCTCGGAATCGGGATCGGTCAGAAACTTGGCCATGGCGTCGACGGCCTTGACGTCGCGGCGCACGCCGAGGCTGCCGATCACGCCCGCAAGCGGCTTGCCCTTGAGCGCGCCCAGGGCCTCTCGCAAGGCGGCGTCGACTGAAGGATCGGGAATCGTCTCCATGGCGTAGCGGGCCATGTGCGAGAGCTTCTCGTCGCCCAGCAGCGAGGCCAACACGGGCACGGCGTCCTTGGTGGCCAGGTGGGCCAGTTCGCGGCAGGCGGCGGATTTCTTTTCCGGCGTGGCGTCGGACTTGAGCACGGCGATGAGTTCGGCCTCGCCGGCTACGGATACCGCGGCGCCGGCGATGAGCACGGCGGCCAAGATGGCGTAACGAGTGCTTTTCAACATGATGGTGTACGTCTCCTTCAAGTCATCGTCCTTTGTAGGGTGGGTCAAGCGCAGCGCAGGCCCACCGGAACTGCCACGATGTCTCCGCAACTCATCTCACCCGAACGCGAACCCGATCTTCTTGAGCCGCGATTCGGTTTCGGCCATCAGGGCGTCTTCGGCGGCCTCGTCCGCGGCTTCGTACGTGGCCGACAGACGCAGGTACGCGCCGGCGTCGTCCCAAGGCACCGTGCAGATCGAGTGCTCGGTGATCAGGTACTGACTGGCCGCCTCGGCCGTGTCGAAGGCGGGGCCGCCCGTGACGCCCTTCGGGCTGGGCACGTAGAGGAAATACGTGCCGCCGGGCATCCTGCATTGGAAACCGCAGCGGCCGAGCACACCCACAAGCTTCTCCAGGCGCCGGCGGTACTTGGCCCGCGTTTGAACGGGAATCTGCGGATCGTCGAGGGCCCGGACGGCCGCCTTCTGGATGGCGATGAACTGGCCCGAATCCGAGTTGTCCTTCACGTCGGCCATCGCCCGCACGATCCGCTCGTGGCCGCACACCCATCCCAGGCGCCAGCCGATCATGTGCCAGCCCTTCGAGAGCGAATGCACTTCCACGCCCACGTCGCGAGCTCCAGGCACCTGGAGGAAGCTCAACGGCTCTTGGGAGTAACTGAGCATGCCGTGGGCGGCGTCCTGCACGACGACCAGTTCGTTGTCGCGGGCGAAGCGAACGACGCGCTCGTAGAACTCGCGCGTCGCCACTTTGCCCGTGGGGCTGTTCGGATAGTTGATGACCAGCATCTTGGCGCGGCGACGGATCTCGGCGGGAATCGAATCCAGGTCCGGATAGAAGTCGTTCGCCGCCAGGAGCGGCAGCCGATACACCTCGCCACCGTAGTACTTGGTGTGCGTGCCGGCCACCGGGTAGCCGGGCACGGTCATCAACGTCACATCGCCGGGATCGATGAAACACGCCGGCAGCATGGCCAAGGCCGGCTTGCTGCCGATCGAGTGGTTGATCTCGGTGGCCGGGTCCAGTTCGACGTCGAACTCGCGCTTCATGAACCGGGCCACGGCCTCGCGGAAGGCTGCGATCCCGTTGTCGGCGTATCCGCGGTTCTCCGGCCGATGGATCTCCTCGGCCATGACGCGGCGGACCGGCTCAGGGGCCATCTCGTCGTTCTCGCCGATGCCGAAGTCCAGTAGCTTGCGCTCGGGATGGTCGGCCAGGGCCTTGCGCTTGGCCCGCTTGATCTTCTCGAACTTGTAGATCTCGGTCCCCTTGCCGTACTGGGCACCGCCGATTCGAGCCGCAAACAACTTCTGGAAATACGGGTCGCTCATGAATGGTCCGTGATGCACGCCTGCCGATCGAGAGAACAACACAAGCTCGGACAACCACCCGCAGCGCGGCCTGCCGAGCGACTCCTCAGAATACTGCAACCCTGTCCGCCCGACAAGCGGGAGCGTGCCCCAGACGTAGGTGATGCTTCAGCATTACTCTTTCGGCGTTACGCACGTCCAGACGCCGGTTATGCTGAAACACTACCTACGGTTTGGCGCGGTCTGTGGGGGCGAGCGGGCCACGCGTGCAACAAACAGCGACGGGAGGCAACTCTCACTCGGTGGATTTCGCGCGCTGAAATCCGCCTTGGCGATTGCCGCTCGGAGTGCGAGTCTCGCCCTCCCCCCGGTTGTCTACTGACAGGCAACCCGTATAATGGCGCACCAAACGACTGACGTATTAGAACCGAAATCCCGTTCGAGGAATCCGAGATGAGTCCGCTTATGGTACTAGTCTGCGTATCGTCGCTGGTTGGGGCTCCCCAAGACAAGCCGCCTGCACGGATGCCCCAGATCCCTTACGAGAAGTATCAACTGGCCAACGGCCTGAACGTGATCCTTCATGTCGATCACTCCACGCCGATCGTCGGTGTGAACGTCTGGTACCACGTGGGCTCGAAGAACGAGCGCCCGGGGCGAACCGGGTTTGCGCACTTGTTTGAGCACATGATGTTCCAGGGCTCGAAGCATTACGACAACGACTACTTCGGCCCCTTGCAGAAGGCCGGAGCGCGGCTCAACGGCTCAACGAACCAGGACCGCACGAATTACTGGGAGACCGTGCCCTCGAACTACCTGGAGTTGGCCCTCTGGATGGAGTCGGACCGGATGGGCTTTTTGCTGCCGGCCATGACCCAGACGAAACTCGACAACCAGCGCGACGTGGTCAAGAACGAGCGCCGCCAGAGCTATGAGAACCGTCCCTACGGCCTGGCCTACGAAGTGATCCTGGCGGCGATGCTCCCGCCCGACCACCCGTACAGTTGGCCTACCATCGGCTCGATGGCCGACATCACCGCAGCCTCACGCGAGGACGTGGCCGACTTCTTCCGCCACTACTACCACCCCGGCAACGCCAGTCTGTGCATCGCCGGCGACTTCGATCCGCAGGAGGCTAAGCGCCTGGTCGAAAAATACTTCGGCCCGATCCCCGCCGGCCCCAAGGTCGAGAAGATGAAGCCTTGGCCGGTGCAGTTGACCAAGGAGGTCCGCGTCAACATGACCGACCGGGTCGGGCTGGCCCGGATCTATATGAACTGGTCGTCGGTGCCGCTGTTCAGTCCGGACGACGCCGAGTTGGACATCATGTCTGACATCCTCGCAGGCGGCAAGACCTCGCGGTTGTATCGCGTACTCGTGCGGGAGAAGCAAATCGCCCAGGACGTCGAGGCATCGCAGAATTCCCAGGAAATCGGCGGCGCCGTGAGCATTACGGCCACCGCGCGGCCGGGGCACAATCTCGACGAGTTGGAAAAGGTGATTCTGGCCGAGGTCGCCCGCTTGCAGGCCGAGCCCCCTTCGGCCGAAGAAGTGGCCCGCGCCGTCGCCCGCTTCGAGTCGCAGACGATCCGAGCCCTCGAATCGGTAAGCGACTTCGGCGGGCGCGCCGATCGGCTGAATATGTACAACACGTACACCGGCAATCCCGGCTTCCTGGAAGAGGATTTCGCTCGCTATCTCAAGGTCCAGCCGGCCGACGTTCAGCGTGTGGCCAAGAAGTATCTTGCCGGACACAAGATGGTGTTGGAGGTCGTGCCCGGCAAGGAAACCACGATTGCGCCAGACCCGCGGGTCCCTGCCGCCGAGGCCCGCGAAAAACTAGCCGAGAAGATCCACGAGGCCCGAGTGCCTCAGACGCCGGCCGTGGCCGAAGACGCCGATCGCAAGAACCTGCCCCAGGCCGGACCGAAACCGAAGTTCCAACTGCCGCCCATCCATCGCCGCACGCTTTCCAACGGAATGCACGTGCTGGTCGTCGAGAACCATGAGCTTCCCATCGTGAGCATCAGCACGCTGTTTCCAATCGGCCGGTCCAGCGATCCGATGGACAAGCTGGGGCTGATGGGCCTATTGAGCGCCGTTTGGGACGAAGGCACCAAGACGCGCACGTCGGACCAGATCGCCGAAGCCCTGGCCGACATCGGCGCGAGTCTCCACGTATCGACCGAGTGGGACGCCTCGGCCGTCAGGCTCCACACGCTCAAGCGGCCCTTGGGCAAGGCCCTCGAACTCTTTGCCGACGTGCTCCAGAATCCTGAATTCCCCGAGGCGGAGCTCGCGCGCGAACGCAACATGGCCTTGGCCCGGCTCAACCAGGTCCGCAACGAGCCCATGGCCCTGGCTAGCATGGCGGTCGGCGCCACCCTCTACGGCTACGAACACCCGTACGGCAGGCCGCAATTCGGCGCGGCCAAGACGCTCAAAGCCGTCGGCCGCGACGACCTGGAGTCGTTCTATCGCGAACGGATTCGGCCCGAACAAGCCACCGTCATCGCCGTGGGCGACGTGACGGCGGACGAAT
>CAZFKF010000132.1:0-9062 GCA_964518805.1 uncultured Planctomycetaceae bacterium
GGCGTGTCGGATTTCAAATCGGGGGCTACGTACACCACTGGACGCCCGCACGAGGCCAAGGCCGCCTCTTCCTCGGCAACTTTGACCATGTTCAAGGCGAAAACGGCCGCGTAGTCGGTCAGGTTTCGCCGCGCCCCGGGCAGCACCACTTCGGCCTGCGGCACAACGGATCGAAGCTGCGCAAGCAACGCCATTTCGCGATTCAGAAGGGTCGTTCTGGCCGGATCGGCTTTGAAGAGGGCCGCGAGGAAATCGTCGGCGATCACCAGCACGCGCGGCAGGTCTGCCTTGGCGTGCGCCTTGATGTCGCGGACCATGGCCGCAGCCACGTCGTAACGCCACCAGCCCCAATGGGAGTCGGGCAGCAAGTGCTCTCCCTCAAACAACTCGCTCCACCCGTAGTTGAACACCAGGTCCGGATCGGTGTGCTTGGCCAGCCACAGGCCCTCTTGCAGATAGCGGATGTCGTTGCGGATCCAGCGGCTGGGCCGGTCGCCGCCACGGGCGAACGAAACGCCCAAGTCGTCGTAGTGCACGACGAACGTCACCGAGTGGGCCCCGACCGGCGTCTGGGGCGAGGCTTCGTTGAACACGTAGCTCTGGATTTCCGGGAAGTGCTGGAAGCCGTACATCTGCTGCGGCGAACCGTTGTTGGTCCAGTGGTACACCACGCGTTCGCCGAGCGCCTGCTCCACGCCGCGGATAATCGCCTGGAAGAACTTCCGCCACGGGGCCGGATCGGCCACCCGCGTGTCGAAGGCGTATCCGTAGACCACGATCGGCAGCCGGCCGTTGCGATCGTGCAGCCACAGCGAGGGCGGCACGGCGCGGTAGAAGCTGGTCACGTCGCCGACGAACTCCTTGGCGAACGCCTCGGTCGGCGTGAGGAAGCTCGGCCGCCCGCTGAACCGGATCTCCATGTCGTAGAACATGGCCACCGGCAGCGCGACCTTGTTGAGGGCTTCGAGGAACTGCGGCTTGGGATTGTTGGCGTGCCATTCGTAGTGCAGCCCGTCGAACCCCGCCTCGCGGATCTTGAGGAACTGGACCTCGTAGTAGCGGGCGCTCGTGCCGATCTCCTCAGGCGCAATGCCCAGTGCGCCCCAGTCGACCCGGTACGTCCATTGCTTCTGCCGCTGCTCCAACGCGGCTTTCCCGTCGATCACGTACCAATCGAAGAAGTGCGTCGTACAAAGGGGCGGGGCGGCAGGCGAAAGTCCGCCCGTGACCAGCCAGGCAACCAATGCACCGCCAAGGAACCAACGCAATCGGGTCGCACGCATCGCAACTCCTCCTTTGGCTGGGGATAGACATTGGCAAGAACCGAGTGTATTCGGTTCGCTCCGCGCCGTCCAGCGCCGAAGAGAGAGTAAGGCGAGCGAAGGACTGAAGCCCGCACGGGAATGGTGCTCGCGTCGCCACACGCTGAAGTTGCGTTCAAGCGCTGGCCCGCTCGGACTCCAGGAGTCGATCCAATCCGTCGGTTTGAGCGATCACCACGAGGCCGCTGTCGGTAACGAGGAAGCCTCGATTCAGATCGAGTTGGCGATCGTAACCGATCTCGACGCCTGCGGGAATCTCGACCCCCTTGTCGATGATCGCCCGGCGGACCTTGGCGTGGCGGCCGATGTCGACGCCCTCGAAGAGGATCGAATTCTGAACGAGCGCAAAGCTGTTGATCCGCACGCGCGGCCCCATGATCGACTTCTCCACCCGACCGCCGGAAATGATCGAGCCCTGGCAGATGATGCTGTCCAGGGCGTAGCCGCGGCGGTGTTCGTCGGCGAAGACGAACTTGGGCGGAGGGCAGTTCGGTTGATACGTGCGGATCGGCCACTGCTCGTCGTACATGTTCAGTTGCGGATCGACGGAGATCAGGTCCATGCTCGCGTCGTAGTAGGCATCCAGCGTGCCCACGTCGCGCCAGTAGGCGGTCGTCTTCCGGTTTTCGTCGACGAACGGATACGCAAACACCCGGTTCGTTTCCAGGACGGCCGGAATAATGTCGTTTCCGAAGTCGTGCTGGCTGCCGCGCCGGGTGGCATCGCGGCAGAGTTCCTCGAAGAGGAAGCGGGCGGTGAACACGTACACGCCCATCGAGGCCAGGCAATTGCCTTCGTCGCCGGGGATCGGCTTGGGCTCGGCCGGTTTCTCCTGGAAGCCGACAACGCGGTTCTGGGCGTCGACCTCCATGACGCCGAACCGCCGGCTCGCCTCGGCCCGCGGCAGGCGCATCACCCCGATGGTCAAATCAGCCGAGTTCTCCATGTGGCAGGCGACCAGCCGCCGGTAGTTCATCTTGTAGATGTGGTCGCCGGCGAGAATCACCACGTGCTCGGGACGTTCCTTCTCGATCGTATAGATGTTCTGGTACACGGCGTCGGCCGTTCCCTGGTACCAGTTCTCGTCGATCCGCTGCTGCGGCGGGACGACGTCCGCAAACTCGCCCAGTTCCCGGCAGAAGTACTGCTGCCAGCCCATGCTGAGGTGCCGGTCGAGGCTCATCGCCTTATACTGCGTGAGCACCAGGATCTTGCGGATGCCGCTGTTGAGGCTGTTGGAGAGGGTGAAGTCGATGATCCGGTAGTTGCCGCCAAAAGGTACGGCAGGCTTGGCTCGGTCTCGCGTCAAAGGCTCCAAACGCGAGCCCTTCCCCCCAGCCAGGATCACGGCGACCGTCCGCTCCATCATCGACACGCTCCTGCGACGCCTCTCACGATTTGGATCGCCGACGTTCCGACATCCGTATTCAGTATTCCGTATTCGCCACGGGGTCTAATGAGAGGAAATCCATAGCGAATAGGCAATATCGAATAGCGAAGGCGGAATATCCCGAATGGATGGGCTGTGATAGACGCAGCCCTTTCATCCGGCCGACACAGCATTCTACCGTGATTTGCACCCCAGCCCAAGAGAGGTCACACCGACTCGCCGTCCAGCCAGCGCCGTTGCCATAGCTCCAGAACCAGGAGGGCCCATAACCGATAGGCATGGTCAAATCGACCAGCCACGTGCTCGTCGATCAATCCTGCAACGATCTCCCTGCGGAACAAGCCGCGGCTCACCGTTCGACGGTCCAACAAGACTTCTCGGGCAAACCCGGCCAGCGGCCCACGGAACCAATGATCCAGAGGCACGCCAAACCCCATCTTCGGACGGCTACGGATGGGCGCAGGAATCAGATCGGCAAACGTCTCCAGCAGGATCCGCTTTCCGCGGCCGGCGCGAAATTTCCTGCGTACAGGCATCCGGGCCGCCAATTCCACCACCCGGTGGTCCAGGAACGGAGGCCGGCACTCGAGGCCGTGGGCCATGGAGGCGATATCCACCTTCGTCATCAAGTCACACGGCAGGTAGGTCATCAAGTCGGTCAGGCTGATGGTGGTTACCGGATCGCGATGCGAAGCTAGCGCGGCCCGGGCCTCCAGGAACTCCAGTGGATCGCTGTCGGGAAGGGCAGCCAGGAACTCCGGGGTGTAGAGCTGGACCCGACGCGTTTCGCCAAAGATGGCGATCCACTCCAGATAGCGTTGCATCGGCGGTCGGCCCAGCATCTCCATGAACCGCCGGAATCGGCGGCGAATCGACTTCTGGCGGGCGCTGGCCGGGAGCTTCTGCCAGTATGGACCGGCCAACGATTGGCGGAGCCAACGCGGCAGTCGATCGAACCAGCGTCCCAGCCAGACGGCCTTGTAGCGGGGGTAGCCGGCAAAAAGCTCGTCCCCTCCGTCGCCGGTCAGGGCCACGGTGACATGCTCGCGCGTGACCTGTGACAGATACCACGTGGGCACGGCCGAACTGTCAGCCATCGGCTCATCGTAATGCCAGACCAATCGGGGCAGCACAGCCACGGCATCGGGCTCGACGCGAAATTCCTGGTGCAGCGTGCCGAATTGCCGGGCGGCCATGGCCGCATAGTGCGTCTCGTTGTATTCCGGCACTGGGAACCCGATCGAGAATGTCCGTACCGGCTGCCGGCTCAACTTCTGCATCAGGCCGACGATGATCGTCGAATCGATCCCCCCGGAAAGAAAGGCCCCCAAGGGGACGTCGCTCTCCAACCGCATCTCGACCGCCGAAGTCAGCAGCTCGCGCAGCTCACGGGCATCTTCGTCCGCAGGACGATGCTCCTCGGCCTGGAAGTCCGGTTGCCAATAAGCCTTCACGTCCAACCGGCCGTCGCGATAGACCGCCACATGGCCCGGTGGCAACTTGGCCATCCCCCGCAGAATACTCTGCGGATGGGGCACGTACTGATACGTGAGATAGGCATCGACCGCCTGCGGATCGAGTTCGCGCGGCACGCCCGGCACTTCCAGCAGGCTCTTCAGTTCGCTGGCGAACAGAAGCCGGTCCGACTCCAAGCGATAGACCAGAGGCTTTTCCCCCAGTCGATCACGGGCCAGGACGAGCTGCCGGCGGCGGGCGTCCCAAATCGCCAGGGCGAACATCCCGTTGAGTTGCCGGACGAAGTCGCCGCCTTCCTCCTCGTAGAGGTGAACGATGGTCTCGGTGTCGCTGCGGGTGTGGAACTGATGCCCCTTGCCCTCCAGCCGGCTCCGCAGCCCGCGAAAATTGTAGATCTCGCCGTTGAAGACGATCCAAACCGATTGGTCCTCGTTGGACATCGGTTGGCGCCCGCCCGCCAGGTCGATAATTGCCAGGCGTCGGTGCCCCAGGGCCACGCCAGCCGCGCCGTCGCTCCCCGGCTCGACGCACAATCCCGACGTGTAGATGCCTTCGCCATCCGGCCCGCGATGCGCGAGCACCTCGACCATCCGCAGCAGAGTCTCCTGCTCGATGCCCGCTTCCGGTCGCCGCCAAACCGCCCCCGTGATTCCACACATGTACGTAAGCCTAGGCTACTCTGCATGTTGCGTCAAGAACCAAATCCCTGGGGAAGAGCAAGGTTCATGGTCCATCGCACGCCTTGTTGCCGTTGGCAGGTTCCACTACACTCACGGCTTGGCCGCTCACGGCGGCCGTCGTTGTTTCTTGCTCGTTCGCAGCACCTTGGATGGGGCTTCTCGCGGCCCGTAGGAATGGTCGGCAGTCATGGGATTCTTGTCAGGCACGATCTCGTTCGAGTGTTTCCGCACCAGCGGCGCCAAACCGCGCCAGTTTGGCACGGAGCACATCGACGTCCTTGAACGCTTCGCCATTGGACAGGTCGACAACGAGTCTGCGGACCAGGCCAGCGTCGGGTTCCTGGCCGGCGGGCACTTGTTCGACGGTACCTTCGACCTGGAGAAGAACGTCATCGGCGACGCCTTGCATTGTGCGCTGCGGATTGACACCAACCAGATCCCCGCTGCCGTGCGCAAGGCCTGGCTGCAGATGGAACTGGCCGCGGCCGGGGCCGACAACCCCAGCGGGCGGCCGACGAAGGCCCAGCGCCAGCAGGCCAAGGAGGCGGTCGAGGCACGCTGCGCCGAAGAGGCGGCCAGCGGCAAGTATCGCCGCATGCAGCAATTTCCCCTGTTGTGGGACGCCAAACAGCAGATCCTCTATTTCGGCGGGACCAGCGCCTCGGCAGGCGAGCTTTGCTGCGATCTGCTTGGGCGGTCGTTCGAGTTGGAACTCGAACGCCTGACGCCGGGCAAACGCGCCCAGGAGTGGGCCGCCGAAACCAAGCAGCGCAAGGTCCTGGACGAAGTCGCCCCCAGCGCGTTCCGCCAGGATGCCCCGGCCGAGATCGACTGGTGGAACAACGAGTCGGGCAACTTCGACTTCCTGGGCAACGAGTTCCTCCTCTGGCTTTGGTGGCGATGGGAGACGCAGTCCGACACGATCAAGCTGTCCGACGGGTCCGAAGTCACCGGCATGCTCGCCCGGACCCTCACCTTGCAGTGCCCGCGGGGTGAGTCGGGCAAGGAAACGATCACCGCCGAGGCGCCCAACCAGTTGCCCGAGGCCGTCCAGGCGATCCGCTCGGGCAAGCTCCCCCGCAAAGCCGGGCTCACCCTGGTCCGCTACGGCGAACAGTACGAACTGGTGCTCCAGGCGGAGACCTTCGCCGTCAGCGGGGCGAAGATCCACGCCGACGACAGCGCGGAAGGACGGGGAGTGCTCGAAGACCGGATCGAAAGCCTGCGCGGCCTCAACGACACGATCGACCTTCTCTTCCGAACGTTCTGTGCCCGGCGGGTCGGCAAGAACTGGCCCGGCGACCTGAATCACATCCGCCGCTGGCTGAAGGCCTCGTAGCGTAGTGTCTCACACAGATGCGAACTCGTGTGGCCGAGCGGGCCACCCGCGGCGGGCGTCGCTTCGCTCCGTCCGCCCTACGATCGACGCACCTCAGCTCCAACCGCTGTCCCTAATCCCACTTCAGCACGGCGCCGGTGTCGGCGCTGGAGGCCATCGTGGCGTACTTGGCCAGATAGCCCGTCTTGAAACGCGGTTCGATGGGTTTCCACTGCTTGGCCCGCTGCGACAGTTCCTCGTCGCTCAAACGAACGTTGAGCTTATGGCCGGGGATGTCGATTTCAATGATGTCTCCCGGCCTAAGAAGCCCGATGGGTCCGCAGGCCGCGGCCTCGGGGCTGATGTGGCCGATGCACGCGCCGGCCGTGCCGCCGGAGAAGCGGCCGTCGGTAATCAGGGCCACCTTGTCGTCAAGGCCCACGCCCTTGATCGCCGAGGTGGGCGCCAGCATCTCCTGCATGCCCGGCCCGCCCCGCGGGCCTTCGTAGCGGATCACCACCACGTCGCCGGCCTTGACCTTGCCGTTGACGATGCCGGCATAGGCGTCGGGCTCGGACTCAAAGATCACCGCCGGACCCGAATGGCGAAGCATTTCGGGCCGCACTCCGGCGGCCTTCACCACCGCGCCCTTGGGCGCGAGATTGCCATGGAGGATCACCAATCCACCCTCCTGGCTGTACGCTTTGTCCACTTCCCGCACGCAATCGTAAGGATCGAACCCCAACTGCTCTTGGGAAAGCTCGCGCACGGACTTGGCCTTTCGGGCCACGCCCATGCCTTGGTTGGTCCGCTGGCGGCCAGGCGTGACGGCGGCCAATTCCAGCGCCTCTTCGGCGGCGGACTTGGCCCGCACGTCGTACTCGGCGATGTTCTCGCCCAGGGTCTTGCCGCTCACCGTGGGGCAATCAAGGTGCAGCAAGCCCGGCCGGCCGCGCAGGACCGCCCCGAGGATGGTGTGGATTCCGCCCGAGTTGTGAACGTCCTCGACGTGATAGTGGCTGCTGGGCGCGACCTTGCAGATGTTGGGCGTCTGCTGGCTGAGCTGGTTGATCCGCTGAAGGTCGTACTGGATGCCGGCCTCGTAGGCAACGGCCAGGGTGTGCAGCACCGTGTTGGTGCTTCCGCCCATGGCCATGTCCAGCACCATGGCGTTGTCGATCGACGCGGAGGTGATGATCTCGCGCGGCAAAAGGCCGTGGCCTTCGCCCAGCTTGTCGAACTGAAGCGCCATGTCCACGATCCGCTGGGCCGCGCGACGGAAAAGCCGCTTGCGGTCGGCGCTGGTGGCTAGCAGGGTGCCGTTGTTGGGCAGGGCCATGCCCAGGGCCTCGCAGAGGCAGTTCATGCTGTTGGCCGTGAACATGCCCGAGCACGAGCCGCAGGTCGGGCAACCGGCCTTCTCCAGGGCCAGGAGTTCTTCGGCCGAGAGCTTGTTCTGCTGCCGGGCCGCGGCGCCGGCAAAAACGTCGATCAGGTCCACCGTGCGCCCGTCGGCCATCTTGCCCGCCTCCATCGGACCGCCGCTCGCAAAGATGGTGGGCAGGTTGCAGCGGACCGCGGCCATGAGCATGCCGGGCACGATCTTGTCGCAGTTGGGAATGCAGATCATGGCGTCGAAGCAATGGGCCTGGAGCATCGTCTCGACGCAGTCGGCGATCAGTTCCCGGCTGGCCAGCGAGAACTTCATGCCGCTGTGGCCCATGGCGATGCCGTCGTCGACGCCGATCGTGTTGAACACGAAGGGCACCCCGCCCGCCTCGCGCACGCACTGCTTGACGAACTCGCCGACCTTATCCAGGTGGACGTGGCCGGGGATGATGTCCGTGTAGCTGTTGCAGATGGCGATGAACGGCTTGCGGAAATCGTCGTCGGTCACGCCGGTGGCGCGGAGGAGGCTGCGGTGGGGGGCTCGGGCGTCGCCCAGCTTAATCGTGTCGGATCGCATGCATGAGGCCTTTCGCTGAGATGAACTGAACCATGTGCTATTCTAGGCTTTTCAGGCGCCAAACGACTAGAACCCGCCGCACAGAGGGGTGAGCGATCTTTCGCTATCGCCTGGCTCTCGACGCCGAGCCGATGGGTCTAAAAAAAGCGTCCGCAGGGGCGTGGTTCAGCGTTGGAGAATCGGCTCGTGGTGCGTGGGCTTCGGCCCGTCGAGGCCCGGATTCCGAAAGAACGCGGAAACCCGCACTACGAACCAGGGGCAAGATGCGGCCTCAGGCAACGCGCCGGCCTACTTGACGCACGTGCAGCGTTCGCGCCAACGGCTTTCCCAGCGCTCGAATTGCGGATCGCCGCGGCGAAACGTAAACACGGCATCCGGGAGGCGCTGGCCGGTTCGATCGGCCGAGTGGACGCGGACCAGAACCGCGCCGTCGGCGCGGCGTTCAACATCCCAGGAGGTTGGTTCCATACGCAACGCTAGCAGATGAATTCGCGGTCAGCAACGCGGAAAATGCGGCGGGCTCAGGCGGAGACAGCCAAGGGTGGGCAGTTCCACCTGATTGAGGCAGGTTGTGTCGCTATTCTAGCAATTCGTTGGGGAAATTCCAGACCGGTTTTTCCAGCCCTTCGCTTCAATCCATCGAACGCTCCAGTCTGAGCAGCCGGCGCTTCATGCTCAGGCCGCCGGGCGCGGAATAGCCGCCCAAGCGGCCGCCGGAGGCCAACACGCGATGACAGGGAATGACCAGCGGAATACAGTTCTTGGCCATGCAGTTGCCCACGGCGCGGGCCGCACCGGGACAGCCAACTCGCGACGCCAATTCGCCGTAGCTGAGCGTGCTGCCCCACGGAATCCGGCGGCAGGTTTCGAGCACCTTGCGGCGAAACGGCGTGACAGGGCCGGGATCGGT
>CAZFKF010000133.1:0-9044 GCA_964518805.1 uncultured Planctomycetaceae bacterium
GACCGCGGCACTCCGGTGGAGCACGATCTGGTGCGGGCGATCATGACCGTGACGCAGCAGAAGCGGAAGCGCGTGGGCGTGCTCCAGACCGACGCCAAGCTCTACGGCGGGTTCAACATGCAAACCATGTCGTCCAGCGGCAACTGGCCGATTATCGACGAGTTGCAGCGGGCCTACGAGGTGGTTCAGGTGGACCCCGCCAGCCCGATCACCGAGAAGTACGACGTTCTGTTGGCGGTGCAGCCGTCGTCGCTGTCGCCGGACCAGATGAACAACTTCATCGCTGCGGTCCGAAACGGCCAGCCCACGGCGATCTTCGAGGACCCGTTCCCCGTGTTCGCCGGCAACGTGCCCGGCACCAGCGCTCCGAAGCGTCCGCCGGGAAACCCGATGATGATGATGGGCCAGCAACCGCAGCCCAAGGGCGACATCCGCCCGCTGTGGACCTTGCTGGGCATCAACTTCACCGGCGACGACATCATCTGGCAGGACTACAACCCGTTTCCAAAACTTGCCCGGCTTCCCGACGAGTTCGTTTTCATCGACGCCGCCTGCGGCAGCAAGGAGCCGTTCAACGAGCAGAATGCGATCAGTTCCAAGCTTCAACACCTGCTGTTCCCGTTCCCTGGAGCCGTGTCGTCGTTGAACGCCTCGGGGCTGGAGTACACGCCGCTGGTGCGGACGGGCGAGAAGACCGGCATCGTCCATTTCCGCGACATGCTGGAATTCAGTCCCTTCGGCTCCGGCGGTCTGAATCCGGATCGCCGCAAGATTCCCCAGGGCGTTAGCTACGTGTTGGCGGCCCAGATCCGCGGCAAGGTGGCTGTGACTCCGCCTCCGGCGACCGACGACAAGGCTAAGTCCGAGCCGCCCAAGACCGAAATGGCGACGATCAACGCGGTGGTCGTCGCCGATATCGACATGCTCCACCAGGAGTTCTTCCGGCTCCGCGAGCAAGGGGAGATTCCCGAGGCGGGCATCCGTTTCGATTTCGACAACGTGACCTTCGTCCTCAACGTGCTCGACAGCCTGACCGGCGACGATCGCTTCATCGAGATCCGCAAACGCCGGCCGCAGCACCGCACCCTGGAGCGGATCGAACAGGTCACCGAAGGCGCGCGCAAGGCCGCGGCCGCGGAGCGGAAGCAGCAAGAGGATGAGTTCGACAAGGTGGTCGACGACGAGCAGAAGAACCTCGACAAGCGGATCAAGGACCTCGAAGAGCAGATGAAGAAGGAGGGGATGAACACCCTCGAACTGGCCCAGCGCGTGCAGATCGCCCTGAAGGAAGGGCAGCAGCGTATCGAGGCCAGCAAGGAGAGCCTGAAGCGGGAACGCGACCAGAAAATCAACCAGGTCGAAACCAACCTGGCGGTCGAAATCCGCAAGGTGCAGGACCGGTACAAGATGGCCGCCGTGATCCTGCCGCCGATCTTCCCGGCGCTGGTGGCCGTGCTGGTGTTCCTCATGCGCCGCGTCCGCGAGTACGAAGGCGTCTCCAAGAGCCGGCGGCGTTCGTAGGTTCCACGCGATGAAGGACGAAGGATGAATGAGGAGGGATGAGCGGTCGGGGATGGCGGGCTTTTGTGCCCCATCCTCGAATCTCTGATCCCCAATCCCTGATGCATAAGGCAATACGACCATGAACGAAAACAACAAAACGATCATCTTCCTTTTTGTCGCCGCGGTCGTGGCGGTCGTGGCTTGGGCCGCGCGGCCCAAGCCGCCGGGTTCCGACCAGCCTCTCGATGTGGTTAACAAGCCGCTCTTCGCGCCCACCGATCCACTGGCCGCCGCCAGCCTGGAGATCTTGCAGTTCGACGATCAGTCGGGCCACGTCAAGGCGTTCCAGGTGGCGCAGACCAAGGACAAGGACGGCAAGCCCGGCCCGTGGGCGATCCCCTCTCACGAGAACTACCCGGCCGACGCCAAGGACCATCTGGCCGAGGCGGCTGCCAGCCTGATGAATCTCACCGTGTACGGCGTGGCCGGCCAGGAACAGGGAGACTTTGAGACTTACGGGGTCGTCGACCCGGCTGGCAAGAACCTGAAGGCAGGCGCCAGCGGTGTCGGAATGCGAGTCACCCTGCGCGACAAGGACGGCAAGGATCTCGTGGCCTTGATCGTCGGCAAGGAAATCCCCGACCGCAAGGACTTCCGCTATGTGCGGAAGATCAACGAAGATCCGGTCTACGAAGTCAACCTGAAGACCGACAAGCTTTCGCCCAATTTCGGCGACTGGATCGAAAAAGACCTCCTCAAGATGAGCAGCTTTGACATCAAGGGGGTGCAGGTCTACGACTACTCCGTCGACGCGGTCCAGGGCAGCCTGATGCAGCGCGGTCAGATCGCGCTGGACTACAACGACAGCGGCGATCCCCGTTGGAAGCTCGTCGAAGACAATATCTTCCAAGGCAACAAATGGGTCCCGCAACCCATGGCGCCCGACGAGGAACTCAATACCCAGAAACTCGACGACATGAAGTTTGCCTTGAGCGACCTGAAGATTGTCGACGTGAGCCGCAAGCCGGCCGGTCTGAGCGCCAACCTGCGTGACGCAGGAGCCCTGCGCAAAGACACCAAGTCGGTTGCCTCCCTCGCCCAGCGCGGCTTCTACCTGGCCCGCGTGGAGGGGCGCGAGGAGTTGTTCTCCAGCGAGGGCGAGGTCCGTGTCGTGATGAAGGACGGCGTGGCCTACGTGCTGCGGTTCGGCCAGATTACCGGCAGCGGTTCTCCGGCGCCCAAGAAGAAAGAGGAGGCCAAGGGCAAGGACGATCACGAGAAGACGCCGGGCATGAACCGCTACTTGTTCGTGATGGCGGAATTCAATCCCGACGTGATCGAGAAGCCGAAGTTCGAGCCGTTGCCCCCCGAGCCCAAGCCCGGCGACGCCAAGGCCGAGCCCAAGAAGGACGAGAAGACTGCGGATGCCAAGAAGGACGAAGGCAAGAAGGATGAGAAGCCCGATCCCAAAGCCGAGCGCGAGCGGATCGCCAAGGAAAACAAGAAGAAGGAAGACGAGTACAAGGAGAAGTTGAAGAAGGGCGAAGACCACGTCAAGGAACTCAACGCCCGCTTCGCCGACTGGTACTACGTGATTGCCGATGACGTCTACCAGAAGATCCACCTGGGTCGCAAGGATCTGGTGAAGAAGAAGGAGAAGAAAGAAGAGGAGAAGAAAGGCGACGCCGCCAAGGCCCCGGCCAACAGCCCGGCCGAGTTGAACGAACTTAAGGGTGCGGTCCCCGCCCCGAAGGCCGACGCCCCGAAGATGGAGGCCCCGAAGGCCCCGGTGGCGGCCCCTGCCCCTGCGACTCCGCCCGCGGCGGCGCCCGCCCCGGCCAAGGCCGAACCGCCGGCGCCGGCAAAGCCCGCGGCACCCGCTCCGGCCAAGACGGAATCGCCGGCGCCCAAGCCCCCGGCCTCAGCCCCCGCACCGGCGAAGAAGTAAGCCGGCCCTTCGCGTTGCGTTGGCAAACCCTCGAAAGCCCGCCCCGATCTTTCGGCGGGCTTTCTTCGTAGCGTAGCCACACCTGGACACGAAGTCGCTCTTGCGGTCTATTTGGTGAACGGACGCGCGGGGCGGCGCCCTACCATCGCTTCGTGCGGTTGGGATCACACCCCTGCTTATGACCAAGAAATTTGCCCATGGGCGGCGAGATCCCGGCCGTGGAATCCGTTCGTGCAATGTTTGTCCTCTGACTGACGGTCTACTTGCCTTATGGTTCGCACCCGATTTGCGCCAAGCCCCACGGGTTACCTCCATATTGGAGGGGTCCGCACTGCCTTGTTTTGCTGGCTGTTCAGCCGCCGATATGGTGGGCAGTTCATTCTGCGGATCGACGACACGGATCAGCAACGCAACGTCGACGAGGCCCTGGAACCGATCCTCCAGGGGCTCCGCTGGTTAGGACTGGATTGGGACGAGGGGCCCGGGGTTGGGGGGCCGCATGAGCCGTATTACCAATCGAAGCGGCTGGCCAAGTATCAGGACGCCGTCGAGGAGCTGCTGCGCCGCGGCCTGGCGTACCGCGACTTCGCCACGACGGAGGAGATCCAGGCCGAGCGCCAGGCGGCCGAACAGGAGAAGCGATCGTTCACCTATAGCCGCCGCTGGATGGCCGAGACCGCGGCCGACCGGGCCCGATTCGAGGCCGAGGGGCGCAAGGCCGTCGTGCGTCTGAAGATGCCCCGCGAGGGCGTGCTTGTGCTCGACGATCTGGTCCGCGGCCGGGTGGAGTTCCAATGGGCGCGGGAGCAGGACCACGTGATCCAGCGGACCGACGGCTCCTGCATCTACCACCTGGCGAGCGTGGTGGACGACCACGACTTCGGCATCACGCACGTGATTCGCGCGGAGGAGCACCTGTCGAACACGCCCCGCCAGGTGTTCATCGCTCAGGGGCTAGGATATCCGCTTCCTCAGTACGCCCATCTGCCCTTCGTGGCCGAGCCCGGCAGCCGCACCAAGCTCAGCAAGCGGAAGCTGGACAAGTACCTCAAGAATCGCGACTTCGCCAACCTGGTGGAGCACGGCCGGAAGATTGCCCAGACCATCCATCTCGACGCCAATCCCGACACGTTCAACCCGGTCATCACCGACTTCTACCAGCAGGTCGGCTACCTGCCCGAGGCGGTCATCAACTATCTGGCGCTTCTGGGCTGGTCGCTCGACGACCGTTCTGAGGATTTCACCCGCGAAGAGTTGATCGCCAATTTTTCCTTGGAGCGGGTCAACAAGGCCCCGGCCAGCTTCGATCCCAAGAAGCTGATGGCCTTCCAGGAGCGGCATATGCTGCGCGTGCCGCGGGACCGCAAGGTTGACATGGTGCTCCCGTATCTCGAGCGCGCTGGGTTGGTGACTCTGCCGCCTTCGGACGCGGTCCGTACGCGCGTGGCGCAGATTGTCGAGGCGGCGGGCGATCGGATCAAGGTGGCCGGCGACATCGTCAACTATGCGGAATTCTTCGTCGACGACGACCGGTTGCCGTACGACGAGAAAGACCTGGACAAGGCCGTGCGCAAGGACGGGGCTGCCGACCGCCTAGCCCGATTCCGTGATCGGCTGTCTGCGGCTGCCGCGTTCGACGCCCCAGCCCTGGAGGCCTTGATGCACGAGTTCGTCGCCGCCGAAGGGATCAAGCCGAACGAAATCGTCCATGCGGTCCGAGTGGCCGTGACCGGCAAATCGGTCGGGATGGGCCTGTTCGACTCCCTGTCGATCCTCGGCAAGCAAAGGTGCCTGGCGAGGATCTCGGAGACGCTCCAACGCGTCTAGGAGGTTCGCTCTCACCGCGGAGGCGCGAAGGTCGCAGAGTGCTCGCCAGTCTTCACTGCTCAACCTTAATCCCCAGTCTTTATCATCCAACCATGGGTCTCTTCGATAAACTGAAACAGGGTCTCAAGAAGACCACCCAACTTCTGAATACCGATATCCGCGACCTGTTCAAATCCCAGGGGCGGTTGGTCGACGACGCTTTCGTCCGGGAGGTCTACGAGGCCCTGATCAAGACCGACATGGGCGTTCCGGCGGCACGGGCCACGGGGGATGACGTCGGCACGGCATTCCGGGCCCGCGTGGTCCAGTGGGACGAGGTCATCGGACAGATTAAGCAGAAGCTCAAGGCCCTCATGCAGCAACCGGCTTCGCCCATCCAGTTCGCGGCCAGCGGGCCGACGGTCATCATGGTTTGCGGCGTGAACGGCTGCGGCAAGACAACCTCCATCGCCAAGCCCGCGCACCTGCTCCAACGCGAGGGCAAGAAGGTGATTCTCGGTGCGGCCGACACGTTCCGCGCCGCCGCGGTCGAACAATAGACGATCTGGGCCAGCCGATCCGGGGCCGAAATCGTCAAGGGAGAGCAGGGCGCGGACCCCGCCAGCGTGGCCCATCGCGCCGTGGCCCGGGCGATCGAGACCGGAGCCGATGTGTGCATCGTCGACACGGCGGGCCGCCTCCAGACGCAGCAGAACCTGATGCAGCAGCTTTCCAAGATCCCCCGCGTGCTCGGCAAGCAGATCCCCGAGGCCCCGCACGAGGTCCTCCTGGTGCTCGATGCCACCACTGGCCAGAACGGGATCAGCCAGGCCAAGCACTTCACCGACGCCGTGAAGTGCACCGGGATCGTGCTGGCCAAGCTCGACGGAACGGCCAAGGGGGGCGTGGTCGTGGCCATCCGTCAGCAGGTGGGGTTGCCCGTCAAGTTCGTGGGCGTGGGAGAAAAGATGGACGATTTGGCCGTATTCGATCCGGATGCCTTCGTCGACGCGATGTTCGAGGGCGACGGCCGCTGAAAGCCCTTGGCGAAGCAAGTCAGCATCCCCCGCCGTCGATCTATTAGCCACCCCCTGGCGCGACCTCTCGTCGTATCCGCCGTGCCACGGTTGCGCCGACCGTCTATAATGGAGTCGTTGTTTCGGGGCGATCGCACGAGGTTGAGGAGGCCGATCGATGGGGCGAGGGGGAAGACCGAACACGTTGGCGGTCTTGTTGCTGATTGGATGTTGTTGGGGCGGAGGGTTAGTCGGGTGGGCGCGAGCCGAGCCGGCCAAGCCTCCCACGGCCGACCCCGCCAAGGCGGCCAAAGACCTGGAGGACGATTTCGAGCTGCAACGCGTGCTCGTCGACACCATCGATCAGGTCCAGCGCAACTATGTGCGCGAGATCAGTCGCCGCAGACTGGTTCAGGCAGCGATCAAGGGGATCCTTACGGAACTCGATCCCTACTCGGCCTACATCAGCCCCGAGGAGATGGACCGGTTCCGCACGACGCTGGAGAGCGAATTCGGCGGCATCGGAATCCACATCACCGTGGAAGGCAAGCACATCAAGGTGTCGAGCCCCATGGCAGGCACGCCCGCGTACCGCGCCGGCCTGATGTCCGGTGACACGATCGTGGAAATCGACGGCAAGAGCACCGCCGACATGACCCTCGACGACGTGGTGCGGCGGGTCAAAGGCAAGCCCGGCACCCAGGTGAGCTTGACCGTCATCCACGCGGGCGGCCCGGCTCGGCAGACCGTGAAACTGACGCGGGAGATGATCCACATCGACACCGTGCTCGGCGATCGCTACAAATCCGACGGCCGTTGGGACTTCATGCTCGATCCGCAGAAGGGAATCGGCTATATCCGCGTTGTCGCGTTCAGCCGCGAGACGGCCGGCGAACTGCGGCGAGCGCTCGAGGAACTCAAGTCCCAGAAGTTGCGTGCCTTGGTCCTCGACCTGCGGTTCAACCCTGGTGGGCTGTTGACGTCTGCCATCGAAGTGTGCCGGTTGTTTGTCTCCAAAGGCCGGATCGTCAGCACGGCGGGACGCAATAGTCCCGAGCGGGCTTGGGACGCCAACGAAAAGAACGCTCACGAAGGTTTCCCGATGGCAATTCTCGTCAACCGCTATTCGGCAAGTGCCAGCGAGATCGTCTCGGCCTGTTTGCAGGACCACAAACGAGCGATCGTCGTGGGGGAACGCACCTGGGGCAAGGGGAGCGTGCAGAACGTCATCCCGTTGGACGATGGTCCGCACGGCAAGGAGCCCGGCGAAGCGGCAGGTCCTTCGGATTCGCGAAGCGCGCTCAAGCTCACCATCGCCGGATATCGCCGTCCGAGTGGCAAGAATATCGACCGGCTCCCGGGCGCCAAGGAGAGCGACGCGTGGGGGGTTTTGCCCGACCCCAACTACGAAGTCAAGTTGACGGATGAGGAAACTCGCAGGCTGGCGGAAGATCGACGCCGACGCGACGTTCTCCCGACCAAGAAGGCCGGCGCCCCGGCCGCCGAATCCGAAACCGCAAAGCCTTCGCCTGCGCCGAAGGAGGCTGCCAAGACCGCGCCGCCTGCCAAGGAACCGCAAAAACCGACGCCTCCGGTCGACCCTCAGTTGCAGAAGGCCCTCGACTATTTGAACTCTGAGTTGGCCCGGGCGAAGTGAAGATCCTGACCCTTGAAACGACCTGCGACGAGACGGCCGCGGCGATCGTGACCGATCGGCTCGAAGTGCTGGGCTCGGTGGTGGCCTCGCAAGACGAACTGCATCGGCGATTCGGCGGCGTCGTGCCCGAAATTGCGTCCCGTGCCCACGTGCAGAGAATTCTGCCGGTGATCGACGAGACGCTGCGACGCGCAGGGCTGACGCCCGCCGAGTTGGATGCGATCGCCGTAGCCAACACGCCTGGCCTGGCCGGATCGCTGCTGGTGGGCCTGGTGGCGGCCAAGGCCCTGTGCGTGGGCCTTGGTGTACCGTTGATCGCGGTCAATCATCTCCAGGCCCACATCTACGCCTGCAAGCTGGCCAGCGGAAATGAAGTGTTCCCCTGCATCGGCTTGATTGTCAGCGGCGGTCATAGCAGCCTGTACCGGTGCCGGGGGCCGTTGGATTTCGAGCTTTTGGGCGCGACCATCGACGACGCCGCCGGTGAGGCTTTCGACAAGGTGGCGGCGATGCTGGGGTTGGGCTATCCCGGCGGACCGGCGATCCAGCGAGCGGCGGAGCAAGGCAATCCGCGGGCCTTTCGGTTGCCGCGGGCATTTCTCCAGGACCGCCAACGTTTGGACTTCAGTTTCAGCGGACTGAAGACCGCGGTTCGCTATGCCATTGCGGGACCAGGCAAGCCGGACTTCAGCCAACTCAGACTCGCACCCCAACAGGTCGCTGACCTCGCGGCGAGTTTCCAAGAGGCGGTCGTCGACTGCCTCGCGGCCAAGGCCATGCTGGCCCTGGAGCAGACCGGCCAGCGCATCCTCTGTGTCGGTGGCGGGGTCGCCGCCAACGCCCGACTCCGCGAACGCCTCGAGCAGGAAACCCAGCGACGAGGCATTCGCCTCTACATCGCTCCTCTGCGCCTGTGCACCGACAATGCGGTCATGGGCGCCATTGCCGTCGAACGCTACCGGGCCGGACGGTTCGAATCGCTGGAGTTGGAGACGACGCCGGGCTTGGTTCGCCGATCCGGGGGCACTCCGTAGCGCAAAAGCAAAGGGCAGGTCGACGACCCGCCCTCCGCGAAAGATCCTACGGCGTCTCCCAAGCGAGTTCTCAGAATCCA
>CAZFKF010000134.1:0-8998 GCA_964518805.1 uncultured Planctomycetaceae bacterium
GACAGCAGCCTGGAAACCATCCGCGCGCTGGTGGCCGAGCGATTCGGACCCGAGGTCCGCTACGAGTGCGAGTTCGTCCCGCGCATTGGGCGGGAGGCATCGGGGAAGTATCGCTTCTGCATTTCCAAGGTCGAAAACCGATTTGCGAGGCGTTCGCCCTGACATGTTGCCTCAAGCCGCCATGCCCGTGCCTTACCCAAGGAGCCGCGTTGCCGGCCGGCTTAGCCGGTGGCTACGGCCGGTGCAGGCCTGGGCACTGCGCCGATCGGCGGCGTACGTGTACCAACTCGACGATCTAGCCGCCCATGGCGAGGGCCACGACGAACCACTCGGCGGCGAGTATTCGTTCCGGATGGCGTGCCTCGACGACCTGGAAGCGTGTTCGGCGATGGCGGGCGTGCCGCTCGACGAGTACTTGCGGCGCTGGAATTGCGGGGGGCGGTGCTACGCCGTGTTCTATCGCGAACGACCCGTGCACCTCGGTTGGTTTCGTTTCGGCTCGCTCTACGTGCGCGGCCTTGGACTTCTGATCGAGGCGGACTTGTCGACGTGTTATCTGCACAGCGTTGAGACCGATCCCGAGCACCGGCGCCGAGGACTCTATAAGAACACCCTCCGCAAGGTGGCCGTTATGCTCGCGGCGCGCCGGATTCAACGTGTGACCCAGGTGGTCATGGTGTCGAACCGAATCCCGCAAATCGCCTTGCCGCAACTGGGCTACCGACTCGTACAGAGCGTGCGGCATACGTCGCTGTTGGGAATCAAGGCAACCACCGTTTGCGATCCGGAGGGCAAGACCCTTTCGCGACGGTTGTTCTGCCGGTCGCCGAAGTCCGTATTCGTGATTTGAGATCCGATCGAAGTTTGCGAGGACGAGTTGGAAACGCGTCCTCTGGGTGGAGAAATGAAGGATGAGCATTGACGCGACGAGCACCGAGAGCCTGGAAGGCAAACTGCTTCCGGGATCGCAGCCGGAGTCGGGATCGTCCGACGCGTCCCAGGCGCGCGGATCGTTTCTGACGCACGCGGCGATCTACGGAATCGGTTCGCTGGCCCTCCAGGCCGCCACGGTCTTGCTCGTCCCGCTCTACACCCAGTGTCTCAAGCCGGCCGAGTTCGGCGTGCTTGAAGTGCTCACCCGCGTGGGCGAGATCTTCAGCATCTGCCTGCTCGTGCACGGCGTGCGCATGGCCGGGTTCACCTTCTATTGCCAGGCCGAAGACGAGGCGGAACGCAAACGCACGGCGGCGACGATCGTCATCGCGCCGATGTTCCTCCTGGTGGTTTGCGGTCTGGCGGCCGAGGCGTTCTCGTCCAACCTCGCCCACCTCATCGGTATCGACGACGCGGGCGTGGTGGCCTTCGCCATCCTGATGATCATCGCCGAAGGCACGACGGTCGCTCCCCTATCGCTGATCCAGGCGAGGGTCGAGTCGAGCTACTTCATCTTCGTCATGGCGATGATGTTCTGCTGCCGCCTGGGACTCACCGTGTTTCTGGTCGTGTTCCTCCACTGGGGACTTTGGGGTGTCCTCATGGCGACCACGGCGACGTCGCTGATCTTCGGCGTCATCCTCAACTGGCGCGAATTGCGGCGCAGCACAGTCGCCCTGGACTGGACCAGGCTGTGGGAAGTCCTCGCCTTTTCCCTTCCGTTTGTGCCCGCCGGCCTCTGCAACATGGTGATCCACAACGGCGACCGGTTCTTCCTGATGCGATACTGCGGCGCCGACGCAGTGGGAATCTACGCCCTGGGATATCGCCTGGCCATGGCCGTGGGGATGTTCAGCGCCGGACCGCTCTGCCAGGTCTGGGCGGCACGGGTCTTCGATGCCTTCCGACGCGACGACGCCGCGGTGTTCGTGGGGCGGGTTTGCACGCGAATCCTCGCCGTCTACCTCTTCGTCGGCATCGGCGTCTGCCTGTTCGACGAGGACTTGATCGGCATCCTTGCCATGCCCAGCTACCACGACGCCACGGCCCTGGTGAACCCGCTCACGCTCGCCTATTTCTTCTGGAGCGCCGCAAACCTGATGGATGCCGCGATTTGGGTGCGCCGGCGGAGCGGATTGAAACCTTGGATCTTCTTCTTCTCCGGCTCCGTGACTCTCGGACTCTACGTGTGGCTCATCCCGCTCTACGGAGCTTTGGGCGCCGCGTGTTCCACACTGCTTGGGCTGATGACCCATTGCGTGGTGACCTACTTCGTGTCGCAGCGCCTGTTCCGCGTGGAATATGAATTTGGCCGGCTTGCTGCGATGCTGTCCGTGGCGATTGCCGTGGTCGTTGCCGAACACTTCACGCAGCCGGGGGCCATTGGCCTGGCGCAGAAGGCCGGACTCTGGGCCGTTTGGCCCATGGCGATCTGGGTTGCCGGCGTGGTGACCGCGGAAGAGAAGGCGTTCCTGCTTGCGGCTGTGCTTCGCGTCCGGGGGTGGCTGGGCCATGCGGTGGCTCGCGGGAACGGTCGTGGGCTGTCCAAGGTGAATCCGCCTCGCGACACCCCGCGGGAAGGGGGCGTTTTCCCATGACCCTCGCGGCCCGGGTAAAACGGTCAGCCAAACGCGTGCTTCGCGGAAGAAGCGGCGTGCTACGAGCGATCGGACGCCTGGCTCCGCCGGGCGCCGTCGTGCTCATGTATCATTCCGTACAACCGGATCCCAAATCGGTCGAGGATTCGATCGGCGAGGGCATTTCCCACTCGGCCGTGATGTTCGACCGACAGATGGAGCTTCTTTCGCGAGAATTCCACCCCGTTGGGCTCGACGACGTCGCCGCCTTCCTCACCGAACACAAGGCCCTGCCGCGGCGGGCGGTGGTCGTCACCTTCGACGACGGATTTCGCGACAACCTTGAAGTGGCCGCTCCCATTCTCGCCCGACACGGCATTTCGGCGACGTTCTACGTCACCGCCGGATGCATCGAATCGGGTTTGCCCCCTTGGGTTTGCCGGGTGCGGCACTCGTTCCGGACCAGCACGGCGAGCACGTGGCATGATCCGACGCAGGGGACCGCCTGGCAACTCTCGAACCCGGCCGGGCGCGAAGAGGCGATGCTCGCCGCCATGCGGATCTGCGCGACGCTCACCGGGGACCGTCAGGAGGCGTTGCTCGCAACGATTGCTCGCGACTTGCACATCGGGCCTTGCGCAGGCTTGCCGAACTTGATGCTCTCGTGGGAAGAGGTCCGTTCGCTGCAAGGCGAAGGACACACGATCGGCTCGCATACGATGAGTCACCCGAACGTCGCGCACATATCCCTGGACGAGGTGCGGAGCGAACTCGGAGAATCGAAGCAGCTCTTGGAAAGCCGGCTGGGCACCGCGGTACGGCATTTTTCATATCCCTGTCCCATCCTGTCGCCCCACTGGAGTCCGCAGACCGAGACCGTGTCGCGGGAGTTGGGGTACGCCACGGCAGCGACCACCGATAGCGGATTGGTGCGCGCCGGAAGCGACGCCCATGCTGTCCCTCGCATCGGGGCACCGATGGAGATGGATGAATTTGCGTGGGCCTTGGAAGTGAGCCTCCTGGGACACCGGCTGTAAGCGAGGATTTCGAGCATGCAAGCACGCGTTGTGCGCAACATCGACGGCCTCCGCGCGTTGGAGGCGGCATGGACGGAGATGGTCAACGACAGCCCGTTCCAGGCCCCATTCCACGCCTGGACCTGGTACGACGCCTGGTGGCGATGTTTTGGCGGTGGTGCCGAGTTGTTTGTGATCGTTGGCGAGGACCCGCAGGGGCGGCTTCAGTTCGTGGCGCCGCTAATGCGGGAGAGGCATTCGCTTCGCGGTCTGCCGGTGTCCGAGATCCGCTTCCTGGCCAACAGCATCAGCCCGCAGGGCGGAATCCTCGTGCGAAACGGTTGCACCGGCCCGGAGGCGCTGGATGCCATGCTCAAGTGCCTGGCCGAGCACCGCAGCGAGTGGGACCTCGCCACGCTGCGCAACATACCCGAGGACGTGCCGTA
Source organism: uncultured Planctomycetaceae bacterium (assembly GCA_964518805.1). GTDB lineage: Bacteria > Planctomycetota > Planctomycetia > Pirellulales > Thermoguttaceae > CALFBP01. Next base: position 3,973 of record CAZFKF010000134.1, read on the forward strand.
CTTGAACGAGTTCGACGACGCGTGCGTGCTTCATGGATTCCGTACGCTTCGCGAGCCGGGGTGGAATAGCGCGTACGTCGCGCTCGACGGCACGTTCGACGATTACCTTGCGGCGCAACTCGGGAAGAACCGTCGCCGCGGCATTGTGCAGAAGGTCCGGCAGTTGTCCGGGCAGCCCGGCTATCGCGTGGCCGAGTTTCGCCGCCCCGACGAAGTCTCGGCTGCCCTGGCCCACGCGTTCGCTGTCTCGCGTGCAAGTTGGAAGGGCCCGCTCGCAACCGACATGAGCGGAGAGCCGTCGAGGCGGCTGTTCTACGAGGACATCACCCAGCGGCTAGCGCAACGAGGCCAGATTCGGATTTGGGTCTCGTTCCTCGTTCAAAAACCGCTGGCGATTCAGTACGACATCGTTTCGGCCAGCGTGATGTATCTGGTGGTCAACGATTTCGATAGCGACTATCAGCGGCAGTCGCCGGGCACGGTCCTTCTGTACCACGTGCTCGATCGCCTCTACGAGGAGAAGCCCGTCAGTCGATTCCAATTCAGCGGCGACGTGTACGAATACAAGTCGCAATGGGCAACGGGAATGCAGTCGCACGCCACCCTGGAATTGTTCCACGACGGCCTTTACTCGCGATTCCTCTGGTGGACGAAGAAGAGGGCCCTGCCCACGCTAAGGAACCTGCGCGCCAGTGTCTGGCCCGTTGCCGACAAAGCGGCACCCGCTCAGCCCGCCTAACAGGCGATCTCCCCGCGGAGGCTAAGCCTCCAACCCATCCGGCGATCCGGCTAATAGGCTCCGTGCGACGTGCGGCCAGACGTCCGCTGCGGCACACCGCGCAGGCGGCTGGCTGGCGACTTCAGATCGTAGTAGTGCCCGTAGTCCATGAACACGCTGCCAGCCCCGGTCGGATGGGCAGGGCTGCGGCCGTGCTGGACCGCCTCCATCTGCCCCGATAGTTCGAGAATTCCCTCGCCTTGCTCGCGCAGCATCGTGTGCTGCTGTCGCAACGTGTCCCGCAACTGCATTTCCGGACGTACGTACGTGTGGTAGTTGTCCAACGGCCCGGAGTTCTTCTGATACAAGTTCAGCCAGGGGCTGAAGGTTGGCTGGGACGGGCGATACGTTGCCCCCGGAATCCCCTGCGCTTGGATGGCCTGCGAGCCGAGGGCGATCGCAACCAGCGCCAACGCTACGCGGCACGCTTGGACTCTCATAGCGAAAGACTCCTCGCAAGCGACACAACCGTGGTGAAAGCAACAGGCACATTCGGTGTTCGGCAGCGAACGGCACATGGAACGTGCCTGCTATTCGGGATCCTTGGCGAGGTATCGGCCCATGCCTTCGGCAGACTTCGCAGATTCTTCCGTCCGGGACAGGCGGCGCGAACTCCGGCCGGCGGCAAAGTTTCCCAATGCGCAAAAGACTGCCTGTCTTCACAGATCGAAGGACCGCGAGAGTGCGATGTGCCCTTCGGCCGACGGGATATGGCCCGCGAGCGTTCCAGTGCTCCGGCACCGAACTGAAGTTCAGCAGGGCGACCGGACGGTCATCCCTTCATCCGGCGAAGCAGCCCGGCCCCATACTTGTCGAGCGGCGGGTCGCCGAAGCGGCGCACGTAGTCGCCGTCGATCCACGCGGCGAACGTCGTCACGTGCCGCACGCCCCGCTTCGCATAGAGGTCGAGGTCGGCCAGGAACACATCGTCATGCCACGGGAGACGACGGACGTTCTCACGTTTCCAGTCCGAGAAACGCGACAGATCGAGCCAGTACTCCAAGGCCTGCGCCCCGTCGCGTCCGAACCACTCCAGGTTGGCGTCAAGGGACTCCAGAAGGCGTCCCTGAGCGGCATCGCGGACGAACGGGATATCGTAGCGACGCTCGATGGGGGCGTACTCCAGAAACATTCCCGGCTTGGGCTTGACTTGGGTGGGGGCCGCCATGGTTCGCGCATAGGCCAGATGGGCTAGGGTAGCGCGCGGGTCCACCTCGCGAATGGCGTCGAGCACCGCATGCTCCAACAGAAGGGCCTGGTCGCTGTCCGAAAGCCCACGGCATTTGGGGCAACGGCACATGGGCTGCCCGTCGTCGATCCAATAGAAGTACCGGCCGGTCGTCGATCGCAGGATCTTGGTGTACTTCCGCGCGTTTCCTCGTACCACGTCCAGCGCGTCCGGCGAGTGGACGCACAGGTTATAGTCGCGCACGCGGTCCCCTTTCTCGTTCATGGGGAACATGGCGGGCGCCTTGTCGAACAATGCCCGCGGCAGCAGGTCGCTCATGGCGTGCAACTCGTGTTCGACCTGCACGCCGGCCCGGCGGCACTGCTCAAGAAACTGCTGCCCGTCTTCGCTCTGAATGTAGGCCGCCACCTCGTGCGGGAAGATATGGGTGCTCACGGTGGTCAGCCCGGCCCGTCTGGCCCGCTCGGGCCAATCCAGCGTGCGAAGATCGCCGAGGACCACGACCACACCGCGAGTCAGAAAGAACGGCTCGGCCGCATCCGCGCGGTTCGGCTGGGCCATCGCTGACGCTCCCGCCATATGCCCCACTGCAGCCGCCGCGCCCCAAGTCGAAGCCGCTTGCAGTAGCTCGCGGCGGGAAAGGCATCGTTTCCTGACGTTTTCGGTTGCGGGAAGCTTCACGGAGGACTCCTCTCGTCAATAGCATCGCGGCGACGGTCACTTTCCTCGCGGGTGCAACGCAATCGCCCATTGCGGTTGCGTGTCGCCCTCGTGCCAAGGAGTCGTTGCCTACGCTCCGAACTTCGCCAATCGCCCGGCGTGGGCCAGGGCCAGCGGCATGAGGTAGATGGCCTCGAACTGGCCTAGGCCGCCGTGCAGGGCTTCGGTCTCGCCGAACGCCTGGCAGGCGTCGGGCCGGCAGGTGGCGGGGGCCGACAGGAGCACGGGCACCGGATGCCAACTGTGGCTGGCCAGTTTGGCCGGGGTGCTGTGGTCGCCGGTCACCACGAGCACGTCGGGCTTGAGGGCCTCGATCCGCGGCACGATCGCATCGAAAGCCTCGATCATCTTCACCTTCTCAGCGAAATTGCCGTCCTCGCCGCGGCTGTCGGTGTACTTGAAGTGGACGAAGAAGAAGTCGAAATCCTTCCACGCCTGCTCCAACACGTCGATCTCTTCGGCCAGCGACTTCGGCTTGCCCACGATCTGCATCCCGACCAGGCGCGCAAGCCCCTTGTACATCGGGTAGACCGCGATGGCCGCCGCCTTCACTCCGTAGACCTCTTCGTAGGTGGGCAGGTGTGGCTTGACCGAGAAGCCCCGCAGGGTCAACCCGTTGGCCTTCGGTTGGCCGGCGAGGATCTTCTCAGCCTGGGCGATGAACTCCTTGGCGATGTCGGCCGTGCGCTGGCTCCCCGGGTCGGTGGCCTTCGGTTCCAGCGGCGGCACCCCCGTCTTCTGCGGATCGGTGTCCTCCACGTGTCCGGCAAGCCCTTCGCCCCGGAAAACGACCGCAAACCGATGCTCTTGGACTGGCTCGACAAAGACCTCGATCCCAGGGATCTTGACCTGGCGGAGCGAGACCGCCAGCGGGGCACTCTCGTCCGTCGGAATCCGGCCGGCGCGGCGATCCTTGATCGTCCGATCGGGATTCAGCGTGCAGAAGTTGCAGCGGATGGCCACGTCCTTCGGGCCGACCTCAAAGCCGATCCCCGTCGCTTCGAGCACCCCGCGCCCGATCACGTACTTCAAGGGGTCATAACCAAAAAGCCCCAGGTGCCCAGGCCCGCTCCCCGGAGTAATGCCAGGCTTGATCGGATATGCACTTCCTAAAACCCCCGATTTCGCCAGGCGATCCAGATTAGGCGTCTTGGCCTCTTCTAGCTCTGTCTTACCCCCCGGCTGCAAAGGAAGTCCCCCCAATCCGTCGGCGACCAGCAAGACGATCTTCGACTTGTTCTTCTCGGCCAGACTGCGAACTAGTTCCTGGATATCCATGCGTCAAATCCTCGTGCGGTTGGGAATTTCTATGAGAATGCTCTTTGGTACCAACACCTGGCAAGACGCACAAGGGGCGGGGGCCTTTACCGGGCGGGCGGTCCGACTATGATGCTATGGTTTCGGGCCATCCCTTGCGCGGCTGCTGCGCCTATCACCTCCAGTAGGAGCCTTAAGTGCTGAGAGTCAACGAACTTCAGGAGTGGCGAGACCTCGAAAAGCACCACGTCCAAATCTCCCAAGTGCATCTTCGCGACCTGTTCGGGGGAGAGCCCCACCGTGCAAAGGAATTGTCCATCGAGGATTGCGGGCTATTGCTCGACTACTCGAAGAACCGGGTGACTGGGGAGTCGATCGCCAAGCTGATGGCATTAGCCAAAGCCGTGGGACTGCGAGACGCGATCCAGCGCATGTTCGCGGGCGAGAAGATCAATGCCACGGAAGGGCGAGCGGTCTTGCACGCGGCACTCCGAAATCGGTCGGGCACTCCGATCTCAGTTGACGGCAAGGACGTGATGCCCGAGGTGCGGGCCGTGCTGGATCGAATGGCCGCGGTCGCCCAAAGGATCCGCTCCGGCCAGTGGAAAGGTCACACGGGCAAGGCGATCCGCAACATCGTCAATCTCGGCATCGGGGGCTCGGACCTGGGCCCGGCCATGGCCTACGAAGCTTTGAGGCCGTACAGCGACCGAAGTCTTGCCGTTCGCTACGTCTCAAACGTCGACGCGACCCATCTTACCGAGGCCACGCGCGATCTCGACCCGGCCGAGACTCTGTTCATCGTCGTCAGCAAGACCTTCACCACCCAAGAGACGATGACCAACGCCGACTCGGCACGCAAGTGGCTGCTCGCCGGGCTGGCCGATGCGTCCGTCGCCGCCAGCCCGGAATCCGAGACTGCTCGGAAGATCGTCAGCCGCCATTTCCTGGCGGTCTCGGTGGCTAAGTCCAAGGCTGCGGCCTTCGGGCTGGATCCTGAGTCGAGCGTGTTTGAGATGTGGGACTGGGTGGGCGGGCGCTATAGCCTTTGCTCGGCAGTGGGGCTGTCGCTGATGATTGCG
>CAZFKF010000135.1:0-8917 GCA_964518805.1 uncultured Planctomycetaceae bacterium
CGCGGAAGGGCAGTCGGTGACGATCTATCGCGACAAGTGGGGCGTCCCCAACATCTACGGGGAATCGGAAGAGGCCGTCAGCTTTGGACTGGGCTATGCCCAGGCCGAGGACCGTCCGGCGCAGATCTTCGACAACTACCGAGCGGCCATCGGCCGGCTCTCCGAAACGGCCGGCCCCCGCGGCTTGGAGACGGACTACTACATGCGGCTCTTCCGAACGCCGGAGATTTCGCAGGAGAAATGGAGCACGGTCCCGCCGAAGTTCCGCGCGTGCGCAGCGGCGTTCCAGCAAGGGGTCCGCCGCTACTTCAAGGACCATCCCGGGAAGCGGCCGGACAATTTTCTCGAAATCGAGCCCTGGATGTGCGCGGCGTTGGGACGCGCCGTGATCTGGGGCTGGCCTTTGGGCGAGATGGCCGATGATTTGAAAGCCGGCGGCATCCAGCCGCCGCCGCTGGAATACCGCGGCTCCAACGAGATGGCGTTGGCCCCCGCGAAGACCACGCAAGGCGCACCGATCGCCGTCATCGATCCGCACCTGGGTTTCTACGGCTTGATGCGATTCTACGAGGCCCGCATGTACGGCGGCAGCCTCGCCGTGGCTGGGACCGCGGTCACCGGCCTTCCGTTGATCTCGCTGGGACACAACGAATACGTATCGATCGCCATGACGACCGGCGGACCGGACACGGCCGACGTCTTCAAAGAAACCCTCAACCCGAACGATCCCAACCAGTACCTCTACGACGGCCAGTGGCGCGACGGGGTGCGCCGCACGATCGCCATCCAGGTGAAGGGCGAAGACGGCGCGCTCAAGCCGCTCACGCGCGAGGTGCTCTACACCCATCACGGGCCGATCGTGGCCACGAAAGGCGGCTTTGGCTATGCGGCTGCCCTGGCCTACGCGGACCAGGTCGGGCTGGGAGAGGAGATGTACGCCATGTTCACCTCCAAGAACCTGCGCGACGTGAAGAACGCGCTCGCCATGGGCCAACTCATGGCGCAGAACGTGATGGTGACCACCGTCGAGGGCGACATCTACTACCAGCGGACCGGGCGCGTGCCCATTCGGCCCGACGGCTACGACTATCGCAAACCGGTCGACGGAAGCACGTCGAAGACCGAGTGGAAAGGAATCCACCCCACCAGCGATCTCGTCCAGATCGAAAACCCGGCGTGCGGCTGGATGCAGAACTGCAACGTCTCGCCGCGGGTCATGTTCCGCGACAGCCCGCTGCGGCCGGAGAGGTACAAGTCGTACCTCTATATGGAGCCGACTCGCAACGGGTTTGCCTACGGCCTGCACCAACGGGCGCACATGGCCTATGACCTTCTGGATGCGGTAACCCAGGCGACGGTCGAGGACGTCTTCGAGATCGCGCTCTCGCCGCAGGTCTACGGCGTGCGGCCCTGGCAGGAGCGGCTCCGCAAGGCATGGGACGGCGCCGATCCGGCGACCAAGGCCGATAACCAACTCGCCGGCTTCGCCGCGGCGATCCTGGCGTGGAACGGCCGGGCCGAGAAGGATTCCACCGGCGTGCTCCCGTATCGCTACTGGAAGGAGCAACTCGACAAGCCGGAGCGGGACGTGGCCAATCGGCTGGGCGCCCCGCCGAAGCCGACGCTGACGGATGAGACGGTGTTGCGGATGGTCAAGGGCGGGTGCCGGGCAATGATCGCCGACCTGGGACGGATCGACGTCCCCTACGGCGAGGTTTTTCGCTGCGGTCGCCGGGGCGGGAAGCGGACCGCGCCGGCCGAGGGCGGGAGCATCGACGGCATCGCCACGCCCCGCGCCCTGGGGTTCGCCGGCGAGCGGACCGACGGATACCGCCTGATGTCGGGCGGGCAGTGCGCTTTGCAGATCGTGCTCATGACCAGGCCGCCGAAGTCGTGGACCGCCGCCCCGCTCGGCCAGTCGGACGACCCCGCCTCGCCGCATTTCGACGACCAGGCCATCGAACTGGTCGGCCGCCGAAAACTGAAGAGTACCTATTTTAAGGACAAGGCCGCCCTGCTCGGGAACCTGGAATCGGAAACGAAACTGACGTATTCCCGCGGCACCGATTAGCGGCCGCCTGGGACCAGTCGTTCGACTCACTGGTCAATCGTCCACCCGCGCTGGATCAGGGTAGCGTGGTTCGCATCGCGCGACGCGGTTCCGCGGCCGCACCAGAGGTGTCCCTTCCGTACCCCGGTGGCCACTGCGTCGGCGTACACCTGATCTCGGGCCTCGGGAGAAAGGGCCGTTCCCAAGAGGTGATACTCCCGGAGTCTGGTGGCGCTGGTCCGGCTGAGCGTGGCCAGGGATTCTTCGTTGTAGGCATACAGAATCTCCAATCGCGGTGCGCGGTCGAGACCGGAGATGGCGACGAGACGTCCCAGACCCCCGCCGTCTGCGGCCCCGAAGCGGGTCAGCGCCGAACCATTGGAGATGACCAGGTAGGCGCGGTGGTCGCCGTTTCCAAGGCCGGTCTTGACCACATTGGCGCCCGAGGTTGCCGGCGAAGTACTCCCGTCGGACCAATGCCACACGGCCGTCGCCGGTCCGACAAAGTCGCACCGCAACCGCGTCTCCGGCCCGCGAGTCACGAAATCGATCCGCGATTCCCCGGTATCGGGCGGCGGAGGCGGTCCCACGGTGCCGCTCTCGGTCGCGATGGTCCAACCTTTGGCCGCAAGCTTCGCGGCAGCCGCACGCCCCGCAGGCCCCGGCGCCGCATTGCCCCGCAGATCGACCTTCAGTGGCGTCTCGGACGGCGTGTTTTCGCGACCACGACCGAGGGCATCGAGGGTCGTCAGCAAGCTGTCAACGCGTTCGGAGATCAGCCGATTCTGCTCCAAGGCAAGCTCGGTGATTTGGACGCAGCCCGCAATCGTGAAGCTCGTGAGCTGATTATTGCGGAAGCTGATCGTGGCTGCGGACTCTGCATTGCGCAGCGCCCCGGTCAAGTCCACCGACGCATAGTGATTGCCGTCGGCCAGCAACGCTACGTGGCGGTTGGGACTGGTTGCCGGCAGCCTCAGCGATCCGGACTGATTGTCGTTCCATATGAACAGCTCGGAGATTGCCGGAAAGCGGCCCATATCGGCAAACAGGGCTTGGTCGGTCATCTGCGGGTTGTCGCGAACGCAGACGTGCCAGACGTGAGCGCCGGTGCGGCCAAAGTCAATGGCCGCAAAGGCGTTCTGTGCACCGCGCAGGTCTTCCAACTGAGGGCTTTGCGACAGATCCAGCGACTCGAGGTCACAGTCCTCGAAGCAGGCACGCCGCAGCTTCGGCGTGTTCGTCAGCTTGACGCGTTTCAGGCGGCGCGAAAGGAAACACTCGATCGTGTCGAGCTGGACGAAATTGCTGAAATCCAGCGCAGCGATTCGATTGTACGACGAACACCACTGGCCCAAGGTGGGCGCGACGAGGTCCAGGCCCGCGACCGCGGAGACGAACTGGTCGGGCACGCGTTCGATGCGATCGCTGCCGCCGTCGCCGGCGTCGTACCCGAGGTTGATTCGCCGGATCGCGTTCCACGGCGTTACTTGCAGCGAGTGGGACCGGGTTGCTTCCGAGCCAAAGGACTTCTTCGGCGTTGCAGAGTCGCTCGTGGCGCCGTCCGACCAGGTCCACACGATCTTGGGCGTGCCCTCGACGACCAGCACCGGGGCGAAATCGGCGCCTTCGGTCGTGAAGGTCATGCGTTGTTCCGGCGGCTCGTCAACGCGGACCGCGGCCTGCGGTTCGGCGGCGTCGGGCTGCCGGCCGCACCCCGCCAGCAGCAACCAAGGCACCAACGCGGCAAGAAGTGGACGACGGAATCGGGGCTGCGGAGTGCCAGTCCAACTCATGACGGGAACCTCGCGACAGAGCCTTTCGGTTCAGACGCTGCACGACCAGACCACCGCAACCGGGACGGTGTCGTTGCCTTTCGGCAATTCAACCGCCGCGACTCCCTCCCTTATCCCGCAGAGACAAGGTCACGCCGGGCGTTCGGTGAAGATGCCGCGGAGGAAGCGGTAATCCGCGGCGTAGTCTACGGCCGCGCCGTTGGGAACCGCGGATTCGAGGTGGATCCAGCCGCTGTAGTCGATCTTCTCCAGGGCCTGGCGGACCTTCTTGAAGTCGATGCGCCCTTGCCCGAGCCGGAAGTTCGCGTCCTTGAAGTGCAACTCGCAGATGAGCTTGCCCAGGAGCGGGATCTCCCTGAGCACGTCGCGCCCTTTGTCGGTCGAGTTGCCGACGTCGTAGTAGACCCGCAGGGCCGGCGAGCCGACGCGTTCGAGGACCTTGAGGTTGTCCTCCGCGCTAAGATAGCTTTCCAGCCCGACGAGCATCCCAAGCTCCTCGGCCTTTGCGGCCGCGCCTTTGAGGACGCGGACCACCTGGTCGATCTCCGCGGTCTTGGCCATGTCCAGGTCGCCGGGGCCGAAACAGGCGGGCATGATCATCGGCAGGCCGAGCGCCTTTCCGGCGTCGATCGAGTCCGAGAGCCATTGCGCGGCGCGGGGATCGCTCTTCAGCGGCATGGCGTTCATCCACGCCAGCGAAGTGGAACTGATCTCGAGGCCCGTCTTCTTGGCGGCTTCGAGGTAGGCTTGTTGCACCTCGGGCTTGCGCAGGTCCACGCCGTCGCCGCCCGTGCCCATGCCGATCTGGATGCCCTCCAGACCGATCGCCTTGGCGACTTCAAGCGATTCGGGGCAGCACTTGCCGAGCATCCACTCGCAGCCGCCGATCTTGAACCACCGCGACTTCGGAGAAGCCAACAACGGCCCCATGCCGGCCGCGGCCAGGGCTGTCGCCGCTTGGCTGGCTCGTGCAAGGATTGCACGTCGACTGCACCGGTTGTTCTTGCACTCCACCGCAGGCTCCTTCGGATTGATGCTTCTCATTCCCCACGCGGGGTTTCTATCACGGACGCCAATGATACCGGCCCAGACGCGCAATTACTCGTAGCGCTGCCAGAATAGACTCCATAGAAAGCCAAAGGCAATGAAGACGGCAAGAAGCCCGATCGCGACCCAGCATACGAACTGGATCCCGTGGTACCCCCCCGCCATGCACGCACGCTTGACCTTTGACGGCATTGGAACCGTCCTCAAAGGCGACAGTCCGGTTCTCCGAAACCGTGGTGGCCCCTAGTCCATCACGTGGGCGCCGCTGATGAGGTCGATGAAATCCTGGTTCGACTTGAACTTGCCCAGCTTGGTGGTGAGCTGTTCCATGGCTTCCACCGGGTGCATGCTCGCAAGCGTTCGCCGCAGCATGGTGGTCGCGTGCAGGGTGTGAGGCGTAAGAAGTTTCTCCTCGCGCCGCGTGCCGGACTGGCTGATGTCGATCGCCGGCCAGACGCGCCGGTCGGCGAGCTTACGGTCGAGCACGAGTTCCATATTGCCGGTGCCCTTGAACTCCTGGAAAATAAGTTCGTCCATGCGGCTGCCGGTATCGATCAGGGCCGTGCCGACAATGGTCAGCGATCCGCCCTCTTCAAACAGCCGGGCTGTGGCAAAGAGTTTCTTGGGAATGTCCATGGCCTTGATGTCGACGCCGCCGGACATGGTGCGGCCCGTGTTGCCCACCCACTTGTTGAAGGCCCGCGCCAGACGCGTGATGGAGTCCAACAGCAGGAACACGTCTTTTCCCATCTCGGCCAGACGGCGGCAGCGTTCGACGATCAGTTGCGAGAGGCGCACATGGCTCTCGATGTCGCGGTCCAAGCTGCTGGCCACGACCTCGCCGGGCACAGCACGACGCATGTCGGTGACTTCCTCGGGCCGCTCGTCGATCAGAAGCATCACGAGCTTGACGTCCGGATAATTCTTGCCGATGGCCTGGCTGATGTGCTGCAAGAGGATCGTCTTGCCGGTGCGGGGCGGGGCGACGATCAAGGCCCGCTGGCCTTTGCCAAGGGGCGTCAAGAGGTCCATGACCCGCGTAGTCAACGGAGTGGGGCCGGTCTCCAGACGCAACCAGTATTCAGGATTGATCGGCGTGAGCTGATCGAAGGTCTTGACGTTGCGGTAGTCTTCAGGCTTCATGCCGTCGACGTCGGTCATTTCCTTGAGCCGAGGGCCTTGCTGCCTACGGCCGGGCTGGACCATCCCGCGGATCAGCACCCCTTCGCGGAGGGCGAACTTCTCGATCATGCTGCCGGGCACGAAGGGATCGCTGAGCTGGCGGATGTAGTTGGCCGCCGGATCGCGGAGGAAACCGTAACCGTTGGGGTGCATTTCGAGCACGCCGCCGCCTTCCTGGAGCGGGCCTTCCTCGCCGCCGCTCTCAACGGGCTCCAGGTCGCGGCCATTGTTGCCGGCCGGTTGAAGACTGCTATCGCGGGGCAGACGCGGGCGTCCCTGGCGCCCCATCGAACTGTATCCGTTGCGCCCTCGCACCCGTCCCCGTCGTTTCTTTCCCATAAGACACCAGACTGTAAAACCTCCCGCGCAACACGCGCCGCCGCAACGGCACCTGGGAAACCGATCCAGCGCGGGAACGGCACACGGCGGCTAGCCGCGCGCCTTTGTCAAGAAATCAATTCCCGTCCGAAAACGAAGACCTTATCGCAAACCCATCGACCCAGACGATTCCCGGAGTCTCGCCCAATCGGCTGCTCTTCCGAAAACGCCCTATGCCACGAAGCGGCCGGCGGAATCGTGCAACCGTATTGGAGGTCGCGTCAAGAACCTTCCCGTGTGCGACCTTCCACGGCTTTGTTTGGCGTACTTAAGGCCCACGAACCCATCCTGGGATGCTCAATGGCACAGGCCGGCCACACATTCCTCAGCAGGAAACTCAGGTCGAGAAGCCTCTACTGGGCCCGCCACAACTCACACCCGGCGGGGAGTGGCACGAGATCCGAGATCATAGGCCATCGGCGCCTATCTGCCCGGCAGGACTCAAAGCTACGGGTATCTTATCAAGCTCTGAGGCTGTGTCAAGCTTCAAGTCAACTTAATTCTGCTGGGTCGCACCTCTCGCTGCCATAGCCATATACCCTATTTTACAGCGACTTTCAAGTCAGAAGAAGCGGTTCGAGCCGCTGTGCCTAGGAAATTCCGTAAATTCTTCGCAAACCGCAGAGTTTTCCAGAATCCGCCCAAGTGCGTTTCCGATAAAGAGCAGGCCGCCATCTGGCCGTAATTCTCACTTCAACAGCCCATTTTCACGGCGTTTCGGGGATTCTGGACTATGCGGGCGAAATACATGGGGCCGTGCGTCGCGATGTGCGTTCTGGTCGTTGCCAGCCAAGCCGTGGGCCAATCTGGCATGCGCTGGGCACCCAGTCTGGAGGTGGCCAAGCGAACGGCCGCTCAAACCAACCGGCTGATTCTCGTCCATTTCTGGACCGAGTCCTGCGGCCCCTGCATGAGGATGGAACGCGAGGTCTTCTCCCGGCCCGACGTGGCCGCCGCGATCGAGGCGAATTTCGTCCCCGTGCGCGTGAACGTCCAGCACGACCGCCAGGCGGTCCGGGAGTACGGGGTCAACGCGTGGCCCACCGACGTCATCCTGAACCCTCAGGGGGGCATTGTGGAGAAACGAACCGGCGCCTTGGATGCGACGCAATACGTTGGCCTGCTCAACCAAGTTGCAGCCAAGGTCCGGACATCCTCGCCGGCCCCAGGGTACGCCCGGGCAAATCCGGCTCCGGCCTACGGCTCGGCCGCAACGCCCGGGCAGACACCGGCTGCTGCCGGAGGACGCTATGCCCCGGCTTCGCCGTATGGACAGCAACCTTCGTCGGTTCCGTCGGCTGCTGACGCAGCGATGGGCCGGTACCCGTCCGGTCCCACAGCCACCGGCGCATACGGATCTCAACGTCCGGCGGAGGCCGGTGGCATGCAGCAGCAGACGCCTGGCGCGCCGGGGGCCTACGCAGCCAATGCCCGGCAAGCCCAATCGTCGCCGGTGAACCAACTTCCGTCCGCAGGGGCGTCCGCGCAGCCGCAGTCTCAAGCCTGGCAACCGGAAACCTCGCGCTGGGACTCCGGCGCTTCGAGATCGGGCAGCCACTACGGCTCGATGCCCTCGGCGGGACGGATGCCGAGCGACCCGTCTCTTGGATCCGGCACCGCCGCGTCCATGACCATGTCCGGCCAACCATCGCCCGGCGCCGAGAGCCTTCGCAGTCCATCGGGATCAGCCTCGCAATCGCCTCCAGCCAACGAACAACGGCCCTCGAATCCGCCCCTGGCGCTGGACGGGTACTGTTCCGTGACCCTGGCCGAGAAAGAGCAGTGGGTGAAGGGAGATCCTCGATACGGGGTCATCCACCGCGGCAAAACGTACCTCTTCTCCGGAGCCGATGAAGCCAAGCGATTCTTCGGCAACCCCGATCGCTTCGCACCGGTCCTCTCGGGCAACGACGTCGTCGTCGCCGTCGAAGAGAACCGTCAGGTGACGGGCAAGCGCGAACACGGGGCGTGGTACGACGGCAAGGTGTACTTGTTCTCGTCCGACACGTCGCTCGGCAAGTTCGGTCTCGAACCGGCCCGTTACGCCGCAGCCGCGGCCCAAACGGTGTCGGCCAGTGCCCGTCGTCCTTCTCGACCATCGGATCCTCCGCCGCTGAATCAGAATTCGGGCGATTCGCCGTACGGGTCCGGAGCGCGCTACTGAACCGAGCCCGATTTCCGGGGCAATAGAAGTAGCCTGCCGTCTCGATCCGGCGGTCGGCGCGGGACCGAGGCACGAAGCGGAACCGACTCTGCGGCGATCAGTTCCAACCGTCGTTCTTGCGGCCGCTCAATCGCTTTTCGCGAGGCGTGAGGCGGTCGTTGAGCTTGGAGATGCGAAGCTTGAGGGCAAGTCGCGTCAACAGCGCGAGTTTGTCGGTGCCAAGCCTTGCCATGGCGGCGGTCTTGTGGTTGTCGACCGTGCTCGGCGAGAGTCGGACCATCGACATCGCGCCCGGCGCGCAGC
>CAZFKF010000136.1:0-8913 GCA_964518805.1 uncultured Planctomycetaceae bacterium
CGCCCGACCCGGAGTACGCCGCGGAGAAGATCCGCCAATTGACCGAGCGGATCGCGGCCATGTCCCGGTGCGCGCTGGAGGAAGAGTTGAAGCAGGTGTTTGCCTCGACGCCGCACGCGCGAAATCGGGAGATCGTGATCGGCTACTATGGATGGGCCGACGGTCAGCGTCACACGTTGGCCGAAATCGGCGCGCGGTACGGAATGACTCGCGAGCGTGCGCGGCAGATCTGCGCCAAGCTGGTCCGACGCCCGTCACCCTCGACAATCCCCGCCCCAGTGATGGATCGCACCCTGGCCTTCCTGGACGAACGACTGCCGAGGGCCGTGCCGACTTTGGAGCGGGAATTGCGCGAGGCCGGGTTGACCGCGATCGGAATGCGTTTGGAAAGCGTGGCGGTCGCGGCCGAGCTTCTCGGCCGACGCGTGCCGTTCCGCCTCGTCCACTGCGCCAGCGGCCACCTGGCGGTCCGGCCGTCTCAGGTCGACGTACCGCCCGCGGTGGCCGAAGCTGCTAAGAAGGAGATTTACTACCACGGGGCCAACACCGTGACGTTTGTGGCCGAGCAGTTGTTGCAGAGGTTTCCCCGCGGGGTGGATCTGTCGCTCGTGGCTGGAACGCTGCAATTGCTCGAAGGTTTCCGCTGGCTTGATCGTCCCTCGGGCTGGTTCTGTCTCGATTCCGTGGCCAAGCATGGACTTCCGCGGGCCATCGACAAGGCCCTGTCGGTGGCGGGTCGGTTGCGAGTCTCGGATTTGGCGGCCGCCGTGAGCCGCAACCGCCGCATTTGGAGATCGCCGCCTCCCGAGTCCGCGCTCGCCGAATTCTGCCGGCAAAGGCCGGGCTTCCGGATCGAGGGCGAGTGGATCGTCGCCGATCCGCCCCGCCCGTGGCAGCAGGTGCTGCGCGGAGTCGAGGCCCAGCTTGTGAGCATCTTGCGGGAATTCGGGCCGATCATGGAGCGGGGCGCCCTCGAAGAACTCTGTGTCGGCCGCGGCATGAACCGGTTCAGTTACCATGCGTTCCTGGCGTCGTCGCCGGTGATTGCCCAATATGGTCACAGCGTGTATGGCCTGCTGGGGGCCAAAGTCTCGCCCGCCCAGGTCAAGTCGGTCATCGCCCGGCATCGTGCCCAGCGTTTCCCCACGAGGGTCTTGGACCAGCACGGCTGGACCGAGGACGGCCACATCTGGATGGCGTATCGCCTTTCGCGGGCCGCAAGCACGTATGCAGTCATCACCGTGCCGGTCTCGCTGAAAGCACAGATCGAGGGCAAGTTCGATTTGTACTCGGTCGATGGGCAGCGTGTGGGCGTGCTGGCCGCCAAGGACGGACGGGCCTGGGGGCTCGGCGCGTTCCTCCGCCAGCAAGGGGCCAAGGTCGACGACTACGTGGTGCTGACCCTCGATCTCGCCAAACGTCGTGCCGTGATCGCCATCGAGGAGGAGCAGGAGACTGCCAGCGCGGGCGTGGCGGTGGCCCACGCTTCCGTGTGAAACTCCGCGCCGAAACCAGCCATGCATGAAGTCTCCATTGTCGACGCCCTCATCGAGCAGGTCGAGGAAGAGGTGCGCCGTTCGGGCGTTGCGGGGCGGGTCGTGCGTCTGGAGCTTTCCATCGGCCGGCTCTCGGGCGTGAGCACCGACGCCCTCCGTTTCGCCATGGAACTGATGGCGCCCGGAACCATCGTCGAGTCGGCCGCGATTGAGATCCGGGAACCCAAAGCCGTCTGTTGTTGTGCCGCGTGCGGCCAGCGGACCGAGATCGACGACCTCCAAGGCGGCTGTCCCTGCTGCGCAAGCACCGAGGTCGCCATTGAAGGCGGGCGCGACATGCTGTTGGAATCCATTGAACTGGAAGACCCGAGACCATGAAGATCATCGCGGCGAAGAAGATCCTTAAGGCCAACGAGCAACTCGCCCAGGAGAACCGCGCAAGGTTCAGCGCGGCGGGCCTGTTGGGCGTCAACGTGGTCGGCTCGCCCGGCTGCGGCAAGACCACGCTTCTGGAGGCCCTCTTTGCCGCGCTGCGGGGACGCATGAACCTGGCGGTCATCGAGGGAGACATCGCCGGTTCGGTCGACGCCGAGCGCATGGAGGCCCTGGGTGTGCCCTGCGTGCAGATCAACACCGAGGGGGCGTGTCATCTTGACGCCACCATGATTGCCGCCGCTGCCGAGAGCCTGGACCTTGCCGCGGCCGATTGCCTGGTGATCGAGAACGTTGGGAATCTGGTCTGCACTGCCGGTTTCGATCTCGGCGAGCACGTGCGCATCGTGCTCCTGAGCGTCACCGAAGGAGATGACAAGCTCATCAAGTACCCCGCCATCTTCCGCGGATCGCACGCCCTGGTGCTCACCAAGTGCGACCTCTTGCCGCATACGAACTTCTGCGTCGAAAAGGCGGTGGGCGATATGAGACGCCTGGCGCCGGATGCCCGCGTGTTCCAGGTCTGCGCCCTCCGCGGCGAAGGCGTCTCGGCCCTGGCTGACTGGCTCGTGGAACACCGTCCCGGATGAGGTCCCCGCTTGGCATATTGGGGGGTCTCCGGCCTCCGCCGCGGCGCCTTTGAGCGGGAACGACCACCCGGAAGAGGGCTCTTTCGGGGTATTCTTGCCCGATTCCGTTCGGTTCTTCTGCGTCGCTCCACTTGGGCGGAGTCCTCGCACAACGATTGACTGCGCCGCGCCGAGTCCGTCGCGCCTCCGCGCCTGCCGTAACCTATACTTCCGCGGGCCTAACGACGATTGGTGCACAGAGGAACGGCCATGACTATTCGCGGCAAGCTGCTGATTCCCGTCGGCGTTCAACCGGTGGCGCTGGTTTTCGTCTTGGGGCTGATCGTATCGAGCATCGTTGTCTCGCGAAGGACCTTGGACGAAGACGCCCGGCTGGGCGATGCGGCCGCCGCGACGAAGGTCGCACTGCAGCACGCCGAGGCCTACTACGCCAATGCGGTTCCTTCCGCGGAACTGGACAAGAAGCTGAACGACGACCTGGGGCGATTGCAGCTCAATCTCGCCTCCGACGAATCGGCTCGTTTGGAGAACGTGACCGCGGCCTTGAAGGAAATGGGCGCGAAGAAGAAACGGAACCTGGATATCGAAAAGGAAGTCTCCTCGCTCGCCGCGGTGTCCAAGAAGCAATCGGACGAGTATATCACCGCCGTCGTAGCGCGCCTGGCCGATCCCAAGACCGAGAAGTCGGTGAGCGTCATGGAGAAGATGGTTCTCGCCGGCGCCCATACGAATACTTGCGCGAATTGGGCCATCGAGAAGATGTTCTGCCGGATGGCGACCCATCCGGAGGCCAAAGAAGACCTGCTGTCCTTCCTCTCCCAGTGCCTGCGAAACACGGAGGAGGACGCCAAACGGCTCAAGGGCACTCCGTTCTTCGGTCTTGTGACCAAGGCTCGCGAAGCCAATACGCGGGTCGACGCCCTCGTCAAGGAGTACATCGCGAACGTCCAGGCCATCAACCAGCGCAAGGCCGACTGTGACCGCGAACTGGAGTCGCTGGCAAGCGAACTCGATCGCAGAAGCCTGGAATCCAACGCCCGGACCGCCGCGACGATTCGCAGCGCTTTCGTGACGATTGCGGCGATCGTCCTGGCGATGGGGCTGGTGACCGCAGTCCTGAACACCGTTCTGGCCAAACAGATCGCCGGCTCGTTGCGTGCCACGACGGCCATGCTCCGCGACATCTCGGAGGGCGAGGGCGATCTGACGCGCCGACTGCCCGTGCGGGGCAAGGACGAGATCGCCGAGCTATCGCGATGGTTCAACGTCTTCGCGGAGAAGCTGCAAAGCGTGATTGCGGGACTGGCCGGCAACGCCGTGTCGGTCTCCAACGCGTCGCGAGAGCTTGCCACGACCGCCGCGGAGCTGCATCGCGGCGCCTCGCAGACCACCAGCCGATCGGCCACGGCCGCCGCGGCCGTCGAACACATGTCGAGCAATATGAACGGCGTCGCCGCGGCGAGCGAGCAGATGTCGGCCAACGTGAAGGCCGTCGCCACGGCCGTCGAACAGCTTACCGCCAGCATCAGCGAGGTCGCCCGGAGCGCCGAGCAGGCCGCCCACGTCGCCGACAACGCGGCCCGCCTGGCCGGCGTCAGCAACGACTCGATGGGCCACCTGGGCACCGCGGCCGAGGAGATCGACAGGGTGATCGAGGTGATCCAGGACATCGCAGAACAGACGAATCTGCTGGCGCTGAACGCGACGATCGAGGCGGCCCGTGCGGGCGAGGCGGGCAAGGGCTTCGCCGTCGTCGCCACCGAGGTCAAGGAGCTCGCGCGCCAAACCGCTGGCGCCACCGAGGACATCCGCAAACGCATCGAGGGAATCCAGGCATCCACCGGTCAGGCTGTGAAAGCGATCGCCGACATCGGCGAGGTCATCAAGCAGGTCAACGAGCTGTCGCGCATGATCGCCGCGGCGGTCGAAGAACAAAGCATCACCACCAAGGACATCGCCCGCAACGTCGCCGAATCCTCCGCGGCCGCCCAAACCGTGACCAAAGGCGTGGCCGAATCGGCCACCGCCAGCCAGGAAATCGGCCGCAGCATGGCCGACGTGGACCTGGCGGCGAGACAGACTGCCGACGGGGCTGCCCACGCCAAAGCATCCGGCCAGGAGCTTTCGCGATTGGCCGAGCAGCTCCAGAGCGTCGTGGGGCAGTTCAAAATCGACAGCAGCGCCGCCAGCGTCTGACCGCCGCCGGGTCTCCTCGAAGCGGGGCATGTCTTGCGGCACAAGAAAAGGCCGCGATGAATCGCCGCGCTCCAAAGAGCCAGAGCAAACCAACCATTGCACCCGCTGCCGAAGGGACCATTCTCATGGAATGCCGAACCACGACCTGGATGCTCCTCCCCGCCATCATCGTCGCGACGAGTTCGATCTGCTGCCCGATTGCGTCGGCCGCCGACCACAGCGCAGACAGCCCCGGCTACGACGACACGCCTTTCTTGCCGAATTCGCCGTGGCGCGTCCACGACCGCAAGCGTCCGCAGCCGCCGTCCGTCACGCCGGGAAGCGCCGGGCTGAGCAGCGACGCGGCCACGCCGCCCTCGGACGCCATCGTGCTCTTCAATGGCAAAGACCTTGCGCAATGGCAGGGAGGCGACCCCAAGGGAATCGTGGACGGCTGCATCAACATCCTCAAGACCGGCGAGTTGAACACCAAGCAGAAGTTCGGCGATTGCCAGCTCCACGTCGAATGGGCCACGCCGGCCAAGGCCGACGGCGGCAACATGACCTGGGGCAATAGCGGCATCCTGTTCTTCGGGATCTACGAGGTGCAGATCATCGAATCGCGCGGCAGCCACATCTACGCCGACGGCAACGCCGGCGCGATCTACGGCCAGTATCCGGCGCTGGTGAATCCCGCACGCAAGCCGGGCCAGTGGCAGAGCTTCGACATCGTCTTCCAGGCCCCGCGCTTCGACGGCGCCAAGCTCGTGCGGCCCGCCTACCTTACCGTGTTCTACAACGGGGTGCTCGTGCAATACCATCGGGCCGTGATGGGGACGACCGCACATCGCGACGTTGCCGTCTACAACGCGCCGATCCACGAAGGCCCGATCAAGCTCCAGCAACACGGCTCGGCCGTCCTCTTCCGCAACCTCTGGGTCCGCCCCCTGAAGCTGGACGACTGAGAACCGAAGTAGGTTATGCTTCAGCATAACCCTATTGACCCGCAGGATATGCTGAAGCATAACCTACGAAAGTGTGCAACTTCGTTGCCGGGGCAGAGCGTGCTCGCAGAGCACCCTACGGTTATCGCTATGCGCGTGGCCCTTCGCGCCGCGTGACGTAGTCCTGGGCCAGCTTGCCGACAGCGAGGATGCCCAGCAGAATGCCCCAGCGCGCGAACGACGACGCGGGCCACAGGGCCGCCGACCATTGGGCCATCAGCGGCGGACGATCGGCCGGCACGGGCCAACGGGAGTCCGTCTGCTGTTCCAGCGGGATCGGCTGCCGCGGAGCATGCGGCGGCTGGCCGCCCTCGATGGCAATCACCTCCGTGGCCGCCAGCTTCCGGCCGGCCAGTTCCGAGGCGATCATGCGAATCATCAGGCGGTCTAGCCGCTCGACCTGGTAGTCGGGCACGTGCGGCCGGGCGTGCGCATTGCCTACGCCTGAGTGATCGGTCAGGAACAGGTACTGCCCCTGGGTGAGAAACGCGGCGGCGCGGAAGATGAACTCGGCCTGCTCGGCCACGCCGCTGCATCCCACCGGGTAAACCCGCACCGTCCGGTGCCGCAACGCCGCGACGGCGTCCATGGTCTGCCGGAAGTACTCTTCGTGGGGCGGCGCGTCGCCCACGAGGAACAGGACCCGGGCGGTCGTTTCGCTCCGCCAACTGAGCTTGTTGGCCTCGGCCAGGGCCAGGTGAACCGCTTCCGGATAGTCGCCGCCGCCGTTGGCATCTTGTTGCGAAAGCGTGCTGCGGAAGCCTTCCAACGAGCCGGTGAAGTCGAACACGCGCGTCACATATTGGTCGCCCTGGTCCCGATAGGCCACCAGCGCGTACCGCTGATCCACTTCGGGGAACATGCGGTGCACGGACGCGGCAATGCCGTCGATTTCCGCCTTCAGGTAATCCAGCTCATCGCCCATGCTCCCCGTGCAATCGACCACCAACGCCAGGTCGAGGCGTTGGACGTGACGCTCCGCCACCGCCGGAAGCCGGACCTTGCAGAGCGGCTGGTCGAGACTCAGAGGCTGCGTCACGGGCGACGAGTTGCCCGGCGCGTAGACGGCCAGCGACAGTTGCCCGGTACCCGCTGCTCGGTCGATGCCGGAAAGGAAGACCGCGCGGCCGTCGGCGGCCGTGGTGACGTCCAGCAGGGTCGGCCCCTGGCCCGAATGCGCCTGCGGGCCGTCGGCCGCACGGACAACCACGCGGGCATCGACGACCGGGGCCCCTTGCTGGTTCTCGACGTGGATCACCACGCGGCGGCCGAGGTCCATGCGAGGCAGCTTCTCGCCCGGATCCCTCTGCAACACCTCCGACAGATAGCGGCGATAATCGTCCAGGCGTTCGTGGTCGTCGAAACTCCCTGCGGTCAGCGTGCCGGATTGAACGCTATAGGCCGGCGCCCGGCTGGTTTCCGGCGTACGCGAGGAAGACGAGGGCGTCGAAGGAGCCGACGCAGCCGGCTTGCCGGCAAGCGCGGGCCCGCTCGGGGACTTCTTGAGGGACTCGGCAGCGCGAGATTCTGAGGCGACCATCGCCAAGCGATCGCTCGGCGCGGCCCTTGATGCAGTGGCTTGCTTCGCGGGGCCAGTGGATTCGCTTCCGCCGCACCCCAAGGTAAGCGGCGCCGCCGCTGCCACAAGAAACAGTCCAAGCGCGCGTAGCATCCCACACACTCCTTTCGATGCAAAGGAAGACCCTACCCCAGGGGCGACCGCCGCCGTTCGATATGCCGTGTTCCCGCTTCTTCCCCTTTAGATACCTCGGGGGCGCAAGAAATTCCCGAAAACGGCGGTCGGCGCGGACGTGCACTCTCGCGGCACTCTCGTAGGTTATGCTTCAGCACAACCTCATTGGCTCGTAGGTTATGCTGAAGCATAACCTACCGCGTGGCGGGGAGACCTTCGGTCATCGACCGAGCGACCGTTGACATCCCGACCCCGGCAGGGGAAGATCGGTGGACTGCGCGAGAATTCGGTGAGCAGCAAAGAAAACGGCGCGTTCGGCGAATTACCGTTATGGATCGACTCATCGCCTTGGACCGGATCACCAAAGACTACGGCAAGCTCCGCGCGCTGGACGATGTGTCGCTCTCGCTCACCAACGGGGTGATTGGCCTACTGGGGCCGAATGGGGCGGGCAAGTCGACCTTAATCAAGGTGCTCATGGGGCTGGTGCGGGTGAGTGGCGGCAAGGGATCGGTGCTCGGCTACCCGTTGGGGCGAGGCTTCCGCCAGATACGGGCTCGGGTAGGGTACATGCCCGAGGACGACTGCTACCTGGCCGGCCTGCCCGGCGTCGAGGTCGTCCGCTTCATGGCCCGGCTCTCGGGGCTCCCCTCGATCGAGGCCCTGCGCCGGGCTCACGAAATCCTCGATTTCTGCGGCGTTGAGGAAGAGCGCTATCGCAACGTGGAGACCTATTCCTCGGGAATGCGGCAGAAGTTGAAGTTCGCCCAGGCCATTGTCCACGACCCGCCGCTGTTGATCCTCGACGAGCCGACCTCGGGCCTGGATCCGGAGGAGCGCGAGGCGATGCTGGGCCGGGTGCGGATTCTGGCCTCGCGCATGGGCAAGTCGGTGCTCATCTCGACGCACATCCTGCCCGACGTGCAGGCGATCTGCGACACGGTGGTCATTCTGGCCGGGGGACGTGTGCAGGTGGTCGACCGGCTGGAAACGCTGTGCCGGCCGGTTTCGCCCGTGTGGCACGTGCGCGTGCTGGGCCATGGGGACGCGTTGGCCGATCGCATGCGCCGGGAAGGGCTGGAGGTGCAGGCCGAATCGGGTGGGACGATCTCCGTGTCCGACGGGGCCGGAGTGCTCGTTCAGCGGATTTGGGACTGGGCCAGGCAGACCGGTGTAGGAATCCGCGCCCTGGTGCCGGCGAGGAATTCCCTGGAGCAGATTTTCTTGGACGCCGTGGGCGAGAGCAGGCATGCCGATTCATGATCTAGGCTACCGTGGCTGGCAAGGGCGGCTGATTCCGCAGGTCGGCCGGTTCTGGGTGATCGCCCATACCGGCGTCCGTCTCGCGTGGCGCACGGCATGGCTGCGGCGTCTCTTGCTCTTCTCGTGGCTGCCGGCGGTCTACGTCGGGGCGTTGTTTCTGGCCTACGAGCAATTGCTCGCCCCCGGCTCCGTCGGCGAAGCGTTCATCCCCTGGATCCGGGAGATTCCGCTTTCCAACAATCGCCATCAGGTGTGGAGTT
>CAZFKF010000137.1:0-8894 GCA_964518805.1 uncultured Planctomycetaceae bacterium
TTCACGTTCACGCCGGCCGGGGGCTCGATCCAGCTCGACGAAAAGCTCGTGGCCCAAAGCCCCGATCTGCGGCTGGCCCGGTCCCTGTTCCTCGGCAACCCGTGGGGCGGGTCCAAACCCATGTACTTCGACGACGTGGCCGTGATGTCGCTCTCGGGCCCCGCGGCCCAATGACCCTTCGTGATTCCGGGAGCCGTGCAAGTCCCTTCCAATGGCAAGACCAGGCGGCTGCCGAAACCTGCTCCGAGTCCTTCGCGTCATCGCGTCAGCAGCCGGGCAGCGGGCTCGTCCGCGAGCCACGTGACGCTCCCCTCCATCGGCCGAATGCCTGCGGCCGGACATCGTTCGACGGGCACGTCGCCTTGGAACGCGTCCCGCAACGCGATCGCTTTCTCGTCTCCAGCCACGAGGAAGAGAACCTGCCGGGCGGCGTTGAGAATCGGGTACGTCATCGTGATCCGCTCGACGGGCGGCGGCAGCGTCCCCGGCGCACTCCACGTGACCCAGGCCTGCTGCTCGCGAAGCGCCGGCGCGGCGGGGAAGAGCGAAGCCGTGTGGCCGTCGGTGCCCAGGCCCAGAATCGCGAGGTCCAGTCGCGGCGGCGGCCCGGACGACGGCGACGCGAAGAACTCCGCGAGTTGACTTGCGTAGGCCGCCGCGGCCTCGGCAGCGTTCGGCCGATCCGTGGGAATCGCCAAGGCGTGTGACCGGGCGATCGGCCTCCTTCGCAACAGCGTACGCTCGACCATCGCAAAGTTGCTTCGCGGGTCGTCGAGCGGAACGAACCGTTCGTCGCCGAAGAAGAAGTACGTTCGCGACCAGTCGATTCCCGCGGCCTCACCGCACTCGGCCAAAGCCGAGTACGTCTTCTGCGGCGTCGCCCCCCCGGCCAGAGCAACCGTGAAACGATCGCGATTCTGCATCGTCTCGCGAGCGAATCCGGCGATGAGTGCACTTCCCGAGGCGGCCAGCTCGTCGAGATTCCGGCAGACGATCAGTCGACGCACGTGTTCGCGGTTTCCCCGTTGGTCCACGATGGTTTTGTCGTTCGACGGATGCATCGTGCCCCCCCTGCCGACGGTCCGCATCGTAGTGACAAAGCGTGTCTCAGCCGATAGACTTATAGCAGTTTGCGTCGGTCGTGAACACCACATTATGAACGCATCGGCGATTCGCGTGCTACTGGTCGAAGACAATCCGGCGGACGCGCTGGTGCTGGGACAGACCCTCACCGAAGCGGGTGAGCAGCAGTTCGACGTCGTGCACGCGGACTCCATGGCCGAGGCATCGCGGCTGCTGGACGCCAGGCCCTTCGATGCCATCCTCTTGGATCTCTCGCTTCCCGACAGCCATGGCCTGCCCACCGTCGAGCGAGCCAAGGCCGTCGCTCCGGGGCTGCCCATTGTGGTGCTCACCGGATTGGACGACGAGGCAACGGCCATCGAAGTCGTCCGCAGCGGGGCGCAGGACTTTCTCATCAAAGGCCGCAGCGACGGCCGCCTGGTGGTCCGCGCGATCCGCTACGCCATGGAACGCAAGCAGACCGAGCAACAACTGCGGGCCCTGAACGAGTCGCTGGAGCAGCGTGTAGCCGAACGCACGGCCGTGGCCACGCGGCGCGCCGTGCAGCTTCGCGAACTGGCGTCGGAACTGACTCTGGCCGAGCAGCGCGAACGCCGCCGCCTGGCCAGCATCCTTCACGACCGGCTTCAACAGCTCCTCTACGCCGCGCGGTTGAATCTCGGCGCGCTCAAGCGCCGCATCACCGACGCCGACCTGATCGGAACCGTCGAGCGCACCGACGAGTTGCTGTCGGAAGCGATCGCCGAATCGCGCTCGCTTACCGTCGAACTGTCGCCCCCCGTGCTTTACGCAGCCGGGCTGAAAGGCGCGTTGGAGTGGCTCGGTCGCCACATGGAACAGACCTGTGGACTGGCGGTCGAGGTCGAGGCCGATCCGCTCGGCGAGGCCGATAGCGAAGAGGTTCGGGTGCTGCTCTTTCAGTCCGTTCGGGAGTTGTTGTTCAACGTCGTGAAGCACGCGCGAACCGATCGCGCGTGGGTGTCCGTCCACGGCGCGCACTCGGGCGCGATCCGGCTGGAGGTCTCCGATCGCGGAGCGGGCTTTCCGGTCGAGAGACTCAAAGCCGACGACGGCAGTCCCGGCGGCTTCGGGCTCTTCAGCATCCGCGAGCGGTTGGAACTGCTGGGCGGCTCGATGGAGATCGAGTCGGCCCCGGGCCAGGGCACCCGAGTTATCGTTCACGCCCCGCGCCGGCGCCCGGGCCGGCCGGAGCCCGATCTCACCACAGCGGCCGCCCAGCATCATGATTCCGGCGGCCGCGCCGAGCGCCTTCAGACACGGAGGCAGAGGAAACAACCGCCATGACGAGGGACACGGAGTCGGGATTCTCGTACAAGCGACACAGGGTGCTTCTGGTTGACGATCATCCTCTCGTGCGCCGCGGCCTGGCCGACCTGCTCGACCGCGAGCCCGATCTGCAAATCTGCGGAGAGGCCGGCGACGTGGCCGGAGCGCTCCAGGAAGTCGAGCGCGCCCAACCCGATCTGATCATCATCGATCTGACCCTCAAGGGAGGGCACGGAGTCGACCTGATCGAAAAGGTCAAGGCCAAGGACGCCGGGATCAAGATGCTCGTCTCCTCGATGCACGACGAAATGCTGTTTGCCGAGCGGACCCTGCGCGCCGGCGCCATGGGCTACATCACCAAGCACGAATCGCCCGAAACGCTCCTCGCGGCCATCCGCCAGGTGCTTCGCGGCGAGGTCTATCTCAGCGCGCGCATGGCGAGCCGATTGTTGCACCAGGTGACGGGCCGCGCAATGGCGCGCGAGAACCCGTTGGAGAGCCTCTCCAACCGCGAGCTCGCCGTCTTCGAGATGATCGGTCAGGGCCTGACCACGCAACAGATCGCCCGCCACCTCGAACTCAGCCCCAAGACGGTCGAAACGCACCGCGAGAAGATCAAACAGAAGCTGAATCTCAAGAACAGCGTCGAACTGAGCCGCCGCGCCGTCCAATGGGCCCTCGAACGCGGTTGACGTTGCGTTCCGGTGAAGAAACGAGCATCATGGTAATGGAACCCCCATTCTTCTTCTGGAAATCGGGCCGGCGGTTCTGGTGGGCTGAGCACAGCAACTCGGCCCGACTTGGCAATACCGAAGCCAGCCGGCTGGCCGCACTCCTCCCGGAAGTGCGCGGCGACATTCAGCTTGGAACACTGCGTTTCCTCGAGAGGGTCAAGACCGTGCCGAACCGCTTCCGTCGCTCCTTCGAGTCGAGAACGATTGCCGTGGCGATTGTCGCCGTTCTCTCGGCGCTCGCTGCCGGGCGTGCTTTATCGGCGGGAACGGTGGGCGATGAGGTCATGTTCGTCATTGGCTCGCCGGACGGCCGGGCTGCGGAATTCGGCTTGGCGCGATCGGGCGAGGGGTACGCGGCGTTCTTGCAGCGATTTACCAATCCGGTCGTCTATGTCGTAGCGAAGAGCACGCCCAGGGACTGGCCGTACATCCACCCTGCGCCGAAGGACGTTTGGGCCGGCGGACGGGCCCACGCGTTTGAGATTCACTATCGGTGCCCGTCAGCGCAGGACCGGACGTGGCATCTTGTGCTTGGGCTGGCCGGGGGCTCGCCCTCCGAGCGATCGGTCGTGGTGGTGACGGTGAACCAGACGACGCTGCCGGGCCAGGTCGCGCCGGCCGGCGACCCGCGGGCCGCGTTTCAGCCGAAGGCGGCCGGAAAGCCCGAGACGATGATCTTCGCCATCCCGCCCGGCACGCTGAAGAAAGGCGAGAACACGGTTTCCATCCGCCTGGACCACCAAAGCTGGATTCTGTACGACTACGTGGCCCTGCGCCGCGAGGCGAAACCGCTGCCTCTGGCGGCGCCTTCGCAAGCCGATCTGCTGGCCGAGTTCCGCAAGGGCCCGATGGCCGGGGTCGAGCAGATCGTGTTTGCCGTGCGTCGGCTGGGCGAGGACCCGCACTGGTACGCCAACTTCGGCTACACGCTGGACCACTCGAACTGGCGGACCTACATTCCCGGCGGCCGGCTCTGCCGGCTCGACGTGCGGACGGGCAAGGCTCGGGTGTTGCTCGATGACCCGGACGGCGGCGTGCGCGATCCGGCGGTCGACTACGACGGCGCCCGCATTCTCTTCGCCTATCGCAAGGGCAAGGGCCCGCATTACCATCTGTACCTCATGAACGCCGACGGTTCGGGGTTGCGTCCGTTGACCGACGGGCCGTACGACGACGTGGAGCCCGCGTGGCTGCCCGACGGCGGCATCCTGTTCGTGTCCACGCGGTGCAATCGCCGCGTCAATTGCCACACGACTCAGGTGGCCGTGCTGTACCGCTGCGACGCGGACGGCCGGAACCTCCGCATCCTGTCGAGCAACAACGAGCACGACAACACGCCGTGGGTGCTTCCCAGCGGGCAGATCCTCTACACGCGTTGGGAATACGTGGACCGCGAGCAGATGTCGTTCCACCATCTTTGGACGACCTCGCCCGACGGCCAGCGGCAGACCGTGTTCTTCGGCAACCAGCACCCGGGCACGACGATCATCGACGCCAAGCCGGTGCCCGGCTCGCACAAGGTGGTGTGTTCGTTTTCGCCGGGCCACGGGCTGCGCGAGCACAACGGCGTGGTGACGCTCGTCGATCCTCGCGGCGGGCCCGACGACCCGGCCTCGGTCCGGCCCATCAACGAGGGCTATCAGCATCGCGATCCGTGGGCCTTCTCGGAAGAGGCGTTTATGACCGCCAGCGGGCCGGAGCTGATGCTCATGGACGCGGCGGGCAACACGCAGTCGATCTATCGGCTGCCGGACTCCGACGCACAGGCCGGGCTGGAGTGCCACGAGCCGCGTCCCTTGACTCCGCGGCCGCGAGAGCCGGTCGTGCACGACGCCAACGACTGGCGGCGGCAAACGGGGCGCATCGTGTTGGTCGACGCACACCTGGGGCGGAACATGGGCGGCGTGAAGCCGGGCGAGATCAAGCGGCTATTGGTGCTGGAGACCCTGCCCAAGCCCATGAACTACACCGGCGGCATGGAACCGTTGAGCTACGGCGGCACGTTCACGCTGGAGCGGATCCTGGGCACGATCCCGGTCGAGGCCGACGGCTCGGCCTATGCCGAGGTGCCCGCCCTGCGGAGCCTGTTCTTCGTCGCCCTGGACAAGGACGACCTGTCGGTCAAGCGGATGCAGAGTTTCTGCACGGTCCTGCCGGGCGAGACGACGACCTGCATCGGCTGCCACGAGCCGAGGACGACCGCGCCGCCGCATCAGCCGGCCACGCTGGCCGCGTTGCGCCGCGGGCCGAGCCGCATCGAACCCATCGCCGGCGTGCCCGACGTGATCGACTTCCCCCGCGACGTCCAGCCGATCCTCGACCGCCACTGCGTGAAATGCCACGACGAAGACCGGCGCGAAGGCGGCGCATCGCTTTCCGGCGACCGGGGGCCGGTCTTTTCGATCAGCTACTATACGATCACCGCGCGGAACCTCGTGGCCGATGGCCGCAACGGCTTCGGCAATCGCCCGCCGCGATCGATCGGCAGCTCCGCAAGCCGGTTGCTGAAACTGGCCGACGGCAGCCACTACGGCGCGAAGCCTTCGGATCTCGAACGCAAGACCCTGCGCCTGTGGATCGACAGCGGGGCGGCATATCCGGGCACGTACGCGGCCCTGGGCACTGGCATGGTGGGCGGGTTCGAGATCGTCGATCGCTCGATCCGGCTCGACCGTTCGGACACCCAGTGGCCGAGCACCCAGGCGGCCACCGAGGCCCTCCAGCGCCGCTGCGGCCAGTGCCACAAAGCCGACCGGCCGCTGGCCCTTTCGGTATCCTACGTGACTGGGCCGGGCTCGTGGGGCACGGCGTTCACCGGCTCACCGCCGTGGGTCGCTATGACGCCGGACGACGTGCGGCGCCGTTGGTCGCGGCATCTGCAATACAACCTCACCCGGCCCGACAAATCCTCGATCCTGCTGGCGCCGCTGGCCAGGACGGCCGGCGGGCTGGAATTGTGCGGCAAGCCCGTCTTTGCCGACACCGGCGACCCGGACTACCGCAAGGTGCTGGCGGCCATCCACGATGCCAAGAGGGAACTCGACCGGATCAAGCGATTCGACATGCCCGGGTTCCGTCCTCGGGCCGAGTACGTCCAGGAAATGAAACGCTACGGCATCCTTCCCAAGGGCCTTGCCGCAGATGCGGCGATCGACGTCTACGCCACCGACCGTGCGTATTGGCGGTCGCTGTGGTTGAAGAGGGATTACTGACCGGGACTTGTCGCGATAAGGAAGATGTGGTCAAATTGCCCGCATGGGACAAGATCCACGCAAACGACAGAGAAAGCTTGAGAAACGGAAGGCCAAGCAGAAGGCCGAGCGTCGCGAGATCGCACGGCGTGAATCACGGGGGCTCGTGGGCCAGTTTCACGATGCGTCGGCGTTTCCGATCCTCCATTGCTGTGCGGCCGCGGACCTTTGGAAGCAAGGGCTCGGCAACGTTCTGGTGAGCCGGCACGTTGCGAACAACATGGTGGCCTTCGCGGTCATCCTCGTCGACGTCTACTGCCTGGGCGTGAAGAATGTCATGATCGACGTTGTCCCGCGGGCCCGCTACGACAGGGACGTGTACGGCAGAATCGCCGATCAGGCCCGGCTGGTTCCCCTGAAGCCCGAGTGTGCACGCAAGCTGGTCGAAGGCGCCGTTGCGTACGCGATGGAGTTCGGACTTACGCCGCACCGCGACTACCACACGGCCAAGCTGATCTTCGGCGATGTCGATCCAACGGCTTGCACCGAGCAGTACCGATATGGCAAGGACGGCAAGCCGTTCTTCGTGGCCGGGCCCTACGATGGGCCTGCGAAGTGCCGACAGATCCTCCTGGCCCTTGAGAACCGCCTCGGCCCCGACGGATACCATTTCGTGATGCCCGGCGACGGCATATCGCTCGGAGTCGATCCGTTCGCCGACGAAGGTCTTCTGCCGCCGTGAGATTCCCGGGCTCTTGAGGGCTTAAGGATCTGGGGCTGAACGCCTTTGCACGATTCCGCGAGGCTCAAGGGCAGGGAACACCGGCGGCGTTGTCCCACAGACGATCCGCATCCCTGCTGAGATCGTGCCGTCTCGTTCAGAAGAGGCGACGCTGGTTCGCGCGTCCTAGCGGACGGGCGTCGAAGCCGAGATCGCACAGCCGGTCGACGAACGATTCGGGGCCGTGCGTGCAATAGATGCGTTGCGGAGCGACTCGCTCGACGGCCTCGATCAGTTCCCCGTAGTCCGCATGGTCGGAAAGCGGCAGGGCGTGGTCGACGCCCAGACGATGTTTCGCGTGGACGTTGAGGGCCCAGCCGGTCACAGCGATGCGGACCTGCCGGGGCCAATCGTGGGATCGCCCGATGCCGGGCGGCACGACCAGCACGTGTCCCGGTTCCGGCTGCCGCGGGATGATTCCGCGGTGCCCCAGCGCCACGCCGAACGATTCGTAGACGGCGCTGATCGGCTGAATGAGGCGGTGCTGGAGTACGGCGAAGCCGGCGGTCGCGAGGATTCGGGTCACCTCCTGGGCCTTTCCCAAGGCATAGGCTTCGACGACGGGCGTTCCGTCCGACGCGAGAATCTGGCGGACCAACTCGCACAATTGCCCGACCACCGCTTCGCGGGGTGGAAAGCGATAGTCGGGATCGCCAAAGGTGCTTTCCATGACGAGGACATCGGCGTGAGGCAGATCGGCCGATTCGGCCGTGGCGCTTGGCCCCAGCTTGAAGTCGCCCGTATAGAGCAACGAAGTATACCCATCCTCTGCCTTGAGCATAGCCGAGCCGAGGCAATGTCCGGCCGGGCAAGTCGTCAGGCGAAGCCCTCCCCATTCTTCCGGCGTACGGTATTCCAGGAGTTTAGTGGGTCGGCGTCCAAGACGCATCTGGTAGAGGGCAGACGTCTGGGGTGTGCAGAGCGCGTACTCATGCCGGGCCATGTGGTCGGTGTGGGCATGGGAAATGAACGCCCGGGGCTGCCGACGGCGAAAGTCCACCGCCAGTCCCGCCCGGGTAAGCACCAGTCCGTTGTCCCAATGGAACATGGGAGAATGGGGGTTTGAGGCTGGCGTTAGGGGGTTGGAACGCGCCAACCGGACATCATACCCGCGGAACGACACGGCGACCACGTCCCGGCGGCAGTGCATGGGACGCA
Source organism: uncultured Planctomycetaceae bacterium (assembly GCA_964518805.1). Classification (GTDB taxonomy): domain Bacteria; phylum Planctomycetota; class Planctomycetia; order Pirellulales; family Thermoguttaceae; genus CALFBP01. The sequence continues at coordinate 8,235 of CAZFKF010000137.1, forward strand.
GCTTGCCTCACTCCTCCACGGCCTTTCCACAATGTCTCCATCGGTTTGTCCCTTGCTCGTTTACGATCTCTTGCCCGTCCGTTCTCGATACTTCACCACCGCCCTTTCTCCACCCCCCGAGACCCTTGACCGCGCTTTCGGCGGCATGCTATATAAGGGGGGATTCACCAACGCTCCTGCGGCGCGTTTCGCGGCACTCCTCCCACGGTTGTCCCATGGCATCGATCACCTTACGCGTCTTGGATGGCGCCGACCGAGGCAAAACGTTCGAGAAGATCTCGACTCCCGTGACCATCGGCCGCGAAGAGGGGAATTCGATCCAGTTGAACGACGAACGGGTCAGCCGGTTTCATTTGAAGATCCAGGAGGATCAAGAGAAGCTGGTGTTGACCGATTTGCAGAGCACCAACGGCACCAAGGTCAACGGCGAAGCCGTCCAGCTTTGGATCCTCCGCTACGGCGACCTGATCTCGGTCGGCAGGACGATGTTGTTGTTTGGCTCGCGCGAGGAGATCGCGCAGCGCCTGGCCATGCTTCGCGGTGCCGATCTGTCCCCCGGCGTCGGGTTGGACATTGACGATGGCGAGGACGGCACGTCGAGCGTCGCCCTCGAGGAAGAGTTGCATTGGGGCGACGCGCAGGACGCCCGGGCGATCCTTC
>CAZFKF010000138.1:0-8870 GCA_964518805.1 uncultured Planctomycetaceae bacterium
GCCGCCGGCCTCCGCTTTGGGCCGAATGTCGTGATTGCCGAAGTCGACCCCCGAAACCTGTTGCCCCTCCGCCAATACGATTGTGTGGCTTCCTGCCACCGACACAAAGGGGTTCGCCGTGGCGAAGACGTCAAATGCACCATTGGTGTCGCCGGAAACCAGATTGCTGGCCGAAGCGATGAACGCCACACAGCGGCCGTCGGCGCTGATCGTAGGAACCATCGAATCGGCGTTTCCTTGCGTGCCGTCGAAGGCCAGGCTCGTCCGTTGGATCTCGTGAGTCTGCCGGTCGTAGACGAAAACATCCCAGGCATTGTTGGTGTCGCCGGGGACGAGGTTGCTCGCATAAGAGTAGAATGCCACATAGCGACCGTCGGCACTGATCGTGGGGGCAGACGAGATGGCGTTACCTTGCGTGCCATCGGAGGCGAGGTTCACTCGTTCAATTCCGCGCGTCTGCCGGTCGTAGACAAAGATGTCTTCGACTTCATTGGTATCGTCGGGGACGAGGTTGCTCGCGTAGGAACCGATCGCTATATAGCGGCCATCAGCGCTGATCCAGCGGCAATACGAATCGCCGTTTCCCTGCGTACCGTTGGAAGCGAGGCTTACCCGCTCGGTTGTGCGTGTCTGCCGATCGTAGACGAAGGCGTCCCAGGCGCTGTTAGTGTCCCCGAGGACGAGGTTGCTTGCGGAAGAAGAAAACGTCACATAGCGGCCGTCGGCGCTGATCGAAGCTGAACCCGAAATATCGTTTCCCTGCGTGCCGTCCGAGGCGAGGCTCACTCGCTCGATTGCGTGCGTCTGCCGGTCGTAAACAAAGACGTCGTTGGCACCGTTGGTGTCGCCGGAGACAAGGTTGTTCGCAGCGGAGACAAATGCCACATAGCGGGCGTCGGCGCTGATCGTAGGAACCATCGAATCGGCGTTTCCTTGCGTGCCGTCGGAGCCTAGGCTCACCCGTTCGATTGCGTGCGTCTGCCGGTCGTAGACGAAGACATCCAGCTTACCATTGGTATCATCAGGGACGAGGTTGTTTGCATAAGATTCAAACGCCACATAACGGCCATCGGTGCTGACCGCAGGGCGATTGTTGTCAAAATACGTATCCGCATTTCCTTGTGTGCTATCAGATGCGACGCTGACACGTTCGATACGGGGGGGAGTTGTCGCGGGGAAAGACCGCTGCCAGCCAGACTGCTGCACTTCGGCCACAGTATAGGTGCCAGGGGCTAGGCCCGCAAAGCTGTAGCTGCCGTCGGCAAGGGTTGTGGTCGAGGTCTCGCCGGGGTCGAGTTGGCCGTCTTGGTCGGCGTCGAGGTAGATCGTCCAATCCGGCAGGCCCAACTCTCCCGGATCCTTTACCCCATTGCCATTGAGATCATTGTAGTTCTGGCCGGAGATCGAACCGGTGGCTTGTGTGGTGAAGTTCCACGCCGTAGCGCCGCTGATCCTGGCGAAGTCGTCGTCAGAGAGGTCCTCAGATGCCCCGTTGGCCGCCTCCACGCTGTACCCTGTGCTGTCGGCGAGCTTCGTGCTCACGTCGATCGTGGCCGTCGCCCGGGACGTCGCCTCTTGGAACAAGTGCAACGGCGTGCCTGACCAACTCACGCTGAGCATTTGGCGATGTTCCAAATCCTCGAAACGCAGCGCCCGCCGGTGCCGGGAATTACCGAAGTCATACTCATGGCGCCTCCGCGTCGGTCGCACCTTCTGCCTCTGCTTGCCGTCCCCCTTTTCCCGGTGTGTTGTTCTCCGGTAGTTCCGCCGCGCGAGTGTCGTGAACAGGCTGATCATAGTGATCTTCTCCAATATCCGGGCGCCAGTGGTGATGGACCTTCGTCTTTTAGAAGCAAGTGTGTACAATCCACAGACTGAAGGGTAACCTCGTACCAAGGACTTATCGGCGAAGCAACTTAACTCCCAAGAAAGAGACCTTTCGTCACTGCGGCGAGTCACTTCGTGGCGGGCCCGCTACGGGCGGTGGCTTCACGACTGCGGAGAAGGCCTACCACTCGGCCCGCCATCCCATGTTGCGAAGCCTTCCCCGTACTAACCGATATGTCGAGCGAAAACCTTACAGCCAAATTCGAGAAACGGATCGACAAAGGAACTCTGAATGGGCCAGAGGACCTTGCCGACGTGCGGGCGGGCCAGCTGGCTATTACTCATCGCCCCCTGGCGAAACGCAAGTCTCGGCGAGTTCATCATGGCGAGCCGAACTCCGGGTATAAACGACGCTGTCCGACGCGCACTATCTGCTGTGAGCCCTCGGTTGACCGCCATCACAAACAACGCGTGGGGATGGATGGAGGAATGTCGGGCGTGGACCAAGGAGCCGATCCTCCGCAGCTAGCAAGTGCGATGGCCTCACAGACCCCGTTGCGAGTGATGCACCACCTCTTGGACGCGGTCCGCGGCGTCGGCTGGTGCTCCCCGGTCACGATGGGACGCACGCATTCGCCACGTCTCGATCTGCGGTCCGTGGCGGCTGTTCCGAAAACACTGGCAGAGGTTTTCGCAAGTCATTGCCCCGGTAGCTTCTCAATAACCCCGTGATGAAATCGAAAGAACGGGTGTACAAATGCTACAAATCTGCGTATTCCTCGGGTTTTGCGCTACGTGAACATTTGACCCTCACGGCGTTATTGAGAACTTACTTGCCCCGTGGATGACGTGCCAAGACCTCCCTAAACCGAATGGTATTGTGGTGAACTCCCCACTCGGGCCGCGTGAAGTGCCAGACGCTACTGATTATCGCGACTTGAGGTCAAAGTCGATCTCGCCGCCATCAGACACAACTGTCCTTCTCAGGACCGTCTCTTTTGGGTTACTATAGCGAAGCGGCAGGATCTGCTTCTTGGGTGGGGCATGTCTTACCGGAGAGAAGTCGGAGCCGTCCGACATGACAAGCTTTGCGCAGGTAACCTGGTATTCTCCCGGCGCCACCCCGGCCCGTCCTCCGGGTGCCACCAACTCGTACCGACCGTTCTTGTCAGTGCGGCCTTCGCCACCCTCTCCCGGTGTGTTCGAGCCTGGGACGAACACCACAAACACTCCGGAGACTGGCTTCTGATCGAGACGAACGATGCCAGTGACCGGAACGAGCTTCGGCGCCGTTTCCACTTTGCCGCCTCCGCATCCTTCCGGCACCGAAAGCAAAAACGATGCCAATCCCAATTCGATAAGGGTTCGTGTCCGCATATCTTCCTCCCGTCCTGATCGTCGCGTCTATTCTGGAACTCGCCTCTTCTAGGGCAGGAACAGGGTTTCGCCGTCTGCTCGGCTTCCCGCTGCCTGAAAGACGCCGCCGTCGATGGAACTGGATGCGAAGCGTACGGAGCCGTCGCAAAGGGCGACGTTAGCGCCCGCGGGGTGCATGCTGCGGGCGAAAATGACCATGTTCGGTGGATTTCCCCCAACCGTTGTGCAAGGAGCATAACGATTCGAAACACAGAAGACCTGCAAGTCGGGCAGGGGCGTATTGGGCGGCGCGGCTGTGCTGAAGAAAGCGTTTCCGTGCCAAGCGTTGTAGTACCTTCCCCGCATGTCATCCATCGGGTAAACGTCAGGAGTCAATACGATTTCGGAGAGCATCGCAGTGTTCGAGAGTCCATCGACAATGTCACTGAATTGAAGCGGCAACCTGCACCGAAACGCCCCGTTCAAGTCGCCACCATGGCGTTCCCAGACATTCGAGGGCCCGAAATACGTAGAGCCGCAGCATGCAGCATAGTTGCCGTGGAAGCCTTGCGAGGTTTCAGGCGGCTTGACTGCTTCGCTCGACGGGAAACCGTACCCCTGCGACGCGGTCGCGTTCTTGCCGGCTGCCGGGTCGGAAGGACACATGTAAACGGCGATGCGTTTCTCACGATCTGGGATTTGGGTACTCTCGTGGTATCCCGGTGAGTTCATGAAGCTGTCCGATGCCTCGGCGAAAGGCGTTTGTTCGGTGTATCTGAGGAGATCGCTGAACCAGCAGCGTTGGTCCTGCCAAGGATCCATGAAGGAGATCAAGTAGAGTCGCTGGCCAATTGGGAGTCTGTTGAGCGCTTGGTGGTGATTATGTACGGCCAAGTCGATTTCCTTGAGGTTCTTTGTACACTGGGCACGCCGTGCCGATTCCCGAGCCGCTTGGACCGCCGGTAACAACAGGCCAATGAGTATCCCAATGATCGCGATCACCACCAGCAACTCCACGAGGGTAAACGCCGTCCGAGGACTCGCCAATCGCGCTGGCTTAACACCATTCGGTTCCACGACGTGCTCCTTGTGAACTCGAACACTAGGTCTGGAAACAGTCAACGCTGAACTACTCGACTAAGGTTCGGACCACGTAGGATCAAGTTGCGTGATCCGCCGCGAGAGCTCCTTAAGGTTACAGATCGTGACGCCTCCGAGCGTATTTCCCCAAGCCAGCCGCCGACCGTACGAGTCGAAACTCGGTGTCGCGGATGGAAGCCCCCCGTTCAGTCCTAGGCCAATTCGCGCTACTTGGTCATCCTGACGGAAGAGCCACAGGCCAAGTTCACTGTCATTCGGCGTTCCTCGGCGCAGCCACAACTCGGCGTTTGGCGACAAGGCTTGCGGAACACCTGGCAACTCACCCCGATATCTTCCGGAAGGAATCTCGAGCAGAGTGACGCGTGAGGATTCGTCGAGACTAACGGCAAGGAGCTTGCTGCTTGGATCGACAGTCAAGACGCTGTACCCGTGTTTCACGCTATTAGGCACGTCCAACAACATTTTGCCGGCGGAGTCGTAGACGCGTATCAAGCGGTTCCTTGCGACAGGTCCGCCAAGGCCGTCGATCGCGATGGCACTTCCATCGGGGGCCAAAGCCGTGCCGAAGACATGCCAATTGAACGTGTCGATTTCGGCGAGCGCCTTCATCGGGTCTGCCGCGAGCAAATTCCTAATGCGGCAGACGCGAGGATGTTCCGAAGGTAGCGAGTTGCTCAATGGGCCGAGTTTCCCATCTCGGGTTTCCACTCGGCACGAGATCAAACGGCCCTTGGCGTCAAACGCGAGCACATCAGCCAATCCTGGATTGAGCTTCCATGCCTTGAGTTGCCGGCCAGACTCCGTGTCCCAAAGGCGGCCATCGTTGAATGTCGTGAACGCCAGCATCTTGCCGTCCGGGCTGAACGCCAGAGCCGCGTTATCACTAGTAAAGCCCGGCGGTACGATGAAGACATGACGCAAGAATCCGCTCGTCGCGTCCCACACGCCAAGTTGCCAATCGTGGGCCAGAGCCGCGACATACTTCCCGTCTGGCGAGAATGTCGTCTTTTCGACTTGCCCCGCAAGTCCACGGCACTCGCGACCGGCTCGGCCGTAATCGATGTCCCAAATCGTAACCTGGGGCCTGGAATAGCGAGGGTCAGGGCTAACGGCGAGCTGCCGGCCATCGGGCGAAAACGCCAGCCCGACGATAAAATCTTTGCCCGGCATCGTAAGAAGCAATCGGCCCGTGGCCACATCCCACAGCCTTGTGTCGGCCCGGCCCGACGAAGCCAGAGTCACGCCGTCCGGCGAAAAGGCCAGAGAGAAGACCTGGTAGCCGCTCCCACGACAATACGCGAGGGGAATGCGCGCAGCAAGGCCCCAAATGGTCACCAGACCTCCCGTGTCGCCAGCCGCCATCAGCCAGCCGCTCTCTTCTGCCACGGCGCTTATGCCGGCACTGCGGCCACGGTCGCGGGAGAACGCTAGACACGCGACTTCGGCATTGCCCGCGCGAAGCGAACAAAGCGTCTTGCCACTCTTGACCGACCAAAGCCTTATCGTTCCATCTTTGCTCCCCGCAGCCAATAACGAACTATCGGACGAAAAGGCAAGAACTGAAGCCTCGCCCTCAAACGTCCACAGCTGCTTGGCTTGAACACCATCCCAAACGATGATTCTTGTTCTGTCCTCCTTCGTTTTAACCTCTGCGGCGACACGCACGCCGTCATCGGTCATTGCAGGTTCAACATCCCGGGATACGACACAGTCCGCCGGCACTCCCAGTTGGGTTACGACCTTTGCGGCGGCAAGATCCACGATCACTAGACGGTTCGACTCGGCGACCAACTGTAGCGGCGTGCCATCGGCGCGAAAACCGATCGGACCTTGGGCGGCGACGGAAAGAGCGTCCAGCGAAAGCGATTCGCAACTCCAAACGCGCGCCGGCAGGAGTTGCTTTGCCCCGGTAGCCACTCCGCCAAGCAGCAGGCGTTTCCCTTGGCGATCGAACAGCAAATGCTGGGCGCTGAACTCGTTGAATCGCGTTGCCGGCACCGCATCGAGCCCGAACAACGCGGTCGCCGCTTGACTATCGATGGTTAAGTCCGCGTGTATCTCGGCCGCATCCGTAATGGAATTCCACGCCTTTTGGAACCAACCATGTCTGTGGTCGCTGGATATGGCAAACTGGGCGTCTCGTACAAGTGATCCTCGAACTTCCATCCTGCGTATCGCGCGATACTTCTGAAGAATGCCCGCTCCCGTGGCAAGTGAAATGAGCGCAAGTGAAGCAGCGGCAATTGCCAGTGCCCAGCCTTTGTTGCGCCGTGCCCAGAGGTAGGTGCGGCGCGCGGCGAGAGCGGGCCGGGCGGTGGTCGGCTCGTTGCGAAGCCAGCGTCGCAGGTCATCAGCGAACTCTTGGGCTGTCGAATATCGATGCTGTGGCTCAAAATGAAGCGACTTGAGGCAGATCGCCTCCAGATCACGGGGGACATTTTCCACGACCACGCGAGGACGCACCGGCCTTGCTCGCTGGCCGGTATCCAGGGCGACCGCCGTCCGGTATCCCGGGAAAGCGCGGTCGAGCGTCAACATTTCGTACAACGTTACGCCCAAGCCCCACACATCCGTGCGCACGTCGGTCTTCTGGCCGCACTCCTGCTCGGGGGCCATGTATCCGGGCGTGCCGACCCCCCAACGAGTCAGGGTCATCGGTCCAGCACCGTCAGGCCCATCGGCGGATGGCCGGACCACGCCCAAGTCCGATGCGTACCCTGCGAGGCCAAAATCGATAACCCAACTCTGACCGCCGATGTCGACCATGATGTTTGAAGGCTTCAGGTCGCGGTGGAGGAAACCGTGGCCATGCGCGTGCTGGACGGAGTCGGCAGCGTCCGCCATCACCTGCGCCACGGAGCGGAAGTAGTCGGCGGAGAGCCGCAGGCGTCGACCGGATTGCCCCGGCGGCGATTCTCGCCCGCTTTCACTCCCACGACCGTCGCTGGCGATAGCGCGGCGGTCGTTCCAACTCTTGGCCTCGGTAGCCTGGCCTGGGGAGTTGCCGACTACGGTAGTGCGGTCGACCACCATTTTGGCGAATTGGTCAAGTCGGGGCGTGCGGCTTGAGGCCTGGGACGACTCCCACGCAATCGCAGAACGCACAATGTGGTTTAGCGAGGCACCATCGATGTACGGCATGGCGAAGTACTGGACCCGACCATCCTCTCCCGCGGCGAAGACCGGCACGATATGCGTTTCGTGCAGCTTGGCAAGTACCCGCTGCTCGCGTAGAAATCGCTCGTTGACCTCCGGCGAGACGAGGCCGCGACGGATGGTCTTGACCACGACGCGGCGATCGAGGGGCTCCTGGACGGCCTCGTAGATGTCACCCATGCCGCCGCGCGTGATCCAACGCACGATGCGGAATTCACCGAGGCGTTCGGGGTGGGCCTCGTGGGGCGGCGCAACGGCATCTGCTAGGAGCCCTTGGGCCGCGACTGCCGCAGCGAACTCGTGGGCATACTCCGGATATTGCTGGGAGTAGGCACGGACCACGGCCACGGGTTCGGATGCCTTTTCCAGCTCCTGGTGAAACCGGCCCAGGATCTGATCTAGGAAGGCAGGAGTCTCACTGGGCATGCTCACGCGGGATTCCTTCCGTTTTCATGCAGCCGGATCCACAGTTCCCTCAGGTGGCGCAGAGCCCGAGCATAGCGGACGGCAGCGGCATTTTCCTTGATGTTCAGCACAATTGCCGCCTCTCGGAACGTTAGTTGATCGAAGACCCGCATCCAAAGAATCTCCTGGTCGCGATCCGAGAGGCGTTCCATGACCCGGCGCACTTCGCGTTGAAGTTCCCCGCGCAGGACCTCCTTGCTTGGACTGGTGTTCGAAGCCACTAGGCTCAGGCCGAGTTGCACGCTGGATCGATCCGGCCAGGGCATCTCCTGCCGATGGTCGCGTGCCGCTCGCGTCTCCCGCCGCCAAGCCGCGATCAGCGAGTCGAGCGCGATCCGGTAAAGCCAGGCATAAGGCGTCATCGCCGATTGGTCCTTGAAGCGACTCCATTTGCGCCTAGCCTCCAAGAACGCCTCGGTCAAAATGTCCTCGGGATCGATGCGGGCACCTATCGACGGGTCGATCCGCCGCTGGACCATGCGCAACAGTCGTGGCCGGTTCTCCTCGAACAACTGGCCAAGCCTGGCTATGTCGGCCACCGTTAGACTCCCATCTCTTGTCACAACTCGTCTCGACTTGTTCGGAGCGCGGCGTGCCCGGGGTTCCCAGGTATAACCGTCGGTCGAGACAGAATCTTTACAGAGGGATATGTAAGAGCTTGCGATGAATGCTCCAGCGGTAACAGCTGACGCGAGTCTATCCACTAATTAACGCGTCGGCAACCCCCCCTGTCGAGCGAGATGGGCTTAATCTGGATTTTCGTGTGTCGCTCGGCCTAACAAGACGCTCCTTTGAACTCGGAAGTTCAACGCGAGTCACGTCCAAGAGAAGTATCGAAACTTGCCGCCTTCCAACGGCGGATGGGGTATTTGAACCGCCCGGCAGCCGTCGCTCAACGGTTATACCCCGCGGGTGCACGTCAGCTTTTGCATTTTAGGGCGGGGAAGATGGGGGGATTGGGGCGG